>JADFOB010000069.1 GCA_022563055.1 Planctomycetota bacterium | reverse complement strand
CCGCCGCGACCGCAACAAAGTCCGTATTCGGCGCCGGCACGTCGCATTGCCCATCGTCGGAATAGGGATAACGGCAACCCCAGGCCACGATTGAGCCGTCGGCCTTCAGTCCAAGACTATGGTACGCACCTCCCGCGACCTCCACGAAATCCATGTTCGGCGCTGGCACGTCACATTGGCCGTTGTTGTTCGATCCCCATGCGACAATCGAGCCGTCGACCTTCAGTCCGAGACTGTGGGTTCCACCCGCCGCAACCGCGACGAAATCGGCGCTCAAGTCCACACCGACCACTTGGCTGCCCCAGCCCACGATCGATCCGTCGCCGTCCTGGGCCGAGGTTGTCCCCGCGGCCGTCAGGCTCACGATCGCCCAGCCGCACACCTTCAACCTATGACTCAACCGCATGATGACCTCTTCCTTCCTTTCAGAAGTGGTTCCCCGTTGGCAACGTTCACCGCCACCATCCTACCAGAATCGGCGTCTCGAAAGGAAGCGTGATTTGCGGCAATCGGGGAATGATGCGTTAACCTCTATTCAGCGCGTTGCGAGCGGCGTCTACGTGAGGGCGAACCTCCTGGTGAGCCGTCTTAACGGGATACGAAGCACGATAGTGGCTCGGCGGGAGCCTCGCCCTCCCGATGACTAGCCCGCAGCCTCAGGATTGACGACGCACTGGCAGACCGTTGAAGAACTCGATGATTGTACTGCGCAGCCGCGTTCTTCGGCCGCCACGGGGGGCGACCGCTACACAATAGTAGAGCGCCGAGGCGTGTTCGGGCTCTACGGCGGGGTTGAGTTGCTCGATGAGGTTTCCGCGGCGCGTTGTCGTTGCGTCTCTTCTTCCAGTAGTCGCCGCTGTTTCGGGGTCAGCGACGCCAGACCGGAAACCGAAACCTGGCGTAGGGCCTCCTCGACGGCCAAGACTCGCTCCTCCCGGCGTGTGCGTTCACCGGCGAGCCTGAGGGCGAGCTTCCGCGCGCGGCGGCGCGCAAAGAATCCCGGCTTACGCTCGCCCGCCTCGTCTTCGCCGCCGAAGGTGTAGCCGGTGGAATAGTCCGCGCCGAACCCCGCTTCCATCGGACCCATCTCCTTGAGGATCTTTCGTTGCTGCCAGCATGTGACGTAACCGAACACCGCGATCATCAACAGGATCCAGCTCTCCTTCTGAAAGATGGCCACGAGCCCGATGATGATCGCACCGATCATCCCCGTACCCGTCGCGATCATCATGGACGACTCGAACCCCTTGCGAGGCCACAACCACGCCTGGACGATCCGCCCACCGTCAAACGGGAAGATCGGCAGCAGGTTGATCAGCAGGATGAAGTAGCTGATGCCGTACACGCGCAGCAGCCAGTGCTGTGCCGTCGTGGGATAGATGGACGCACCGACCGGAACGAACGGGTGCAGCGGGTTCCAGGGAACCGCGCCGAGACTGCCCAGCCAAAGCACCAACACAAGCGAACAGATTCCACAGATCACGACGTTGACAGCCGGTCCCGCGACGGTCGTGATCATGTGCGCGCGGGCGTTATGCGGCGGATTCACCGAGGCAAGCCCACCGAGCGGCCAGAGCAGTATTTCGTCCGCCTCACCACCGGTCCGGCGAGCACCGAAGCAGTGGCCAAACTCGTGAAGCAGGACGATCCCGAAGAGAATCGCGTACATCCCGAGCGCCTCGACCAGCACGGACCCCAGCGACCAGTCGATGCCCGAATCGCCTTTGGGAATCTCCATCCAGACCAGGATCACGGCGCAGAGCACAAACGCGATGTGTACGCGGATGTCGATCGCGAAAATGCGACCCACATGAAACGACCAGTTGAGGGGGTTGTCCAGGGCTTTGTCGCGATAGGTCATAGCCGGTCCGCCCGATCGGCTTTCCTTTCCCGATCCTGCTGGCGCGCGGACGCCTCCTGCAACGCCCGCTTCTCTCCTGCGCTGAGCGTGTGGACGCCGCCCTCGTAGACCTTGCGGAGAATGCGGTCAACGGTCTCGGCGTCGTCACGGCGTTGCTTGACGTTGGCCTGGAATCTGCCGCCACGTCGAGGCTTGGAACGGGATGTCCATCCTGGCAGGCGCCAATGGGTCGATGCCCACCAGGTCTCACCCTTCATCGCCCACCACACGCCGAAGACGAGCCCCGCCAGGTGACAGGCTTCGCCGCCGAAGTTGTGCCCACGGCTCAGAATGGAAAAGACCGCGATCCCACCGTAGATCATGGCCGCCGTGCGAATCTTGATCGGAAAGAGGAAGTAGATGTAGACCGTCGCCGTCGGAAAGAGGACGGCCACGATCCCCAACAAACCGAAGATGGAGCCCGAAGCACCGACGGCCGGCGTCATCGGATTGATCACGCCCGACGATCCAAGGATGGTGAAGAAGACGTTACCGAACACCCCGCACAGCGTATAGATGGTAAAGAACTTCCTCGGCGACCACATGCGCTCGAGCGGTCGCCCGAGGAAGTGCAGACCGATCATATTGAAAGCGAGATGCCAGGTTCCAGCGTGCAAGTATTGTGCGGTAACCAGGCGCCAGAACTGACCGTGCAAAACCGCGCCGGCTTGCATCGCCCCGAAACCGAAGATCCACGCACCCAGCGGTGAAAACAGAACAGGCACCGCGTAAACCGCGACGTTGACGATGATCAAAATGGTGACGATGCTGCGCGGACGGGACAAGCCGACCCGCCCGAAGGATGCGCCCATCGGTGTCGTCGGTTGCCGGGCGTAGTCTCGATCCTGCCAACCCATGTCTTCATCAAGCCTGTCGGCGGCTTTGGGTACATACTTCCGTTGCACCCGCGGACTCGGGATTCCCCAGCGTCCAAGCCGGCCGCCGGATTATAGGTCGCGTGGAACACCTCGGCAATTTGTCGCAACTCGTACGACCGCGTGTGAAACGGTGCCGTGCCCGGTCGTCGGGTTGTCGTGCAGGTGGTTACGCCCTATCATTCCGTCCGATAGCATGGTTTTGATGCGTTCCACCATACGTTAACGGGACGCAGGGGTCGGGGCCGCTTGCGCTGTATGAAAAAGCGTGTCATTATCCTTGGGTCCACCGGTTCCATCGGGCGCAACACGCTCGCCGTGCTCGAGGGCATGCGCGACGAATGGGAGGTTGTCGGGCTCGCCGCCGGATCCCGATGGCGGGAACTGGCGGTGCAGGCCAATGCGTGGAAGCCGCAAGCTATCGCGCTCACCGAGGCTGACGCCCTGTCCAAGCTGGGTAGCGAACTCGACTACGCACCGAAAACTTTCCACGGGTCCGATGCGCTGGTGGAGCTTGTCAGCAACGTCTCGTGCGACTGCGTGGTCGTGGCGGTGGCCGGTGCGAAGGCGCTGCCCGCAGCGCTTCGGGCCATTGAGCTGGGTCGGCGGATCGCGCTGGCGACGAAAGAGGTTCTGGTGATCGCCGGCGGGTTGCTGGTGCCTCTGGCCGAGCGGACCGGCGCCACGATCATTCCGATCGACAGCGAGCACTCCGCCATTTTTCAGGCGTTGCAGGCCGGGCGACGCAGTGAGGTGCGGATGGTCTACCTGACCGCATCCGGTGGTCCGTTTCGTACGTGGAGCGATGAGGCGATCGACAACGTCCGCGTCGAGGACGCGCTACGCCACCCGACGTGGGAGATGGGTCCGAAAATCACGATCGACTCCGCCACGATGATGAACAAGGCGCTCGAGATCGTCGAGACTCGCTGGCTATTCGACCTTCAACCCGACAAAATCCGGGTCATCGTACACCCGGAGTCAATCATACACTCGATTGTGGAGTTCTGTGACGGATCGATGATGGCTCAACTCGGCGCGCCCGACATGCGTACGCCGATCCAGTACGCGCTGACGTATCCAGAGCGCCGACCCTGCCCGTCCGAGCGTCTGAACCTGGAGAAGGTTTGCCGGCTCAACCTCTACCCGCCGGACATGGAGCGTTTCCCCGCGCTGGGTCTGGGCTATGATGCAGCCCGTCGGGGTGGCACAGCCGGAGCCGTATTGAACGCAGCCAACGAGACCGCCGTCGCACTGTTTAGCGACGGCGCGATACCGTTCCGTCAGATTGCCCGGCACGTAGAGCTTGCTCTGTCACAACACCCGTTCAAGGAATCGCCCTCGCTCGATGATCTGCTCGAGGCGGATCAGTGGGCGAGGCGTGAGGTAGCCCGATGCACCACCTGCTAGAACCCGCTCTTGCCCAAACGATGCTGTCCACCGTGGGCTCGCAGCTCATGGCGATGTGGAGTTCGACCTGGCCCTACCTGGTCATGGTCGGTGCGTTTTCGATCATCGTGTTCGTTCACGAAATCGGCCACTTCGCGGTGGCCAAGTGGGCGGGTGTTCGTGTCGAGCGGTTTGCCGTCGGATTCGGGCGGGAGCTGGTCGGCTTCACACGCGGCGAGACGCGGTACTCGTTCAACATCCTTCCGCTGGGCGGCTATGTCAAAATGCTCGGGCAGGAGGACTTCGATGACAAGTCCAACGAGCTGAAGTTCAACGACAACCCTCGGTCGTTCGTGAACAAGCCCGTGGGGCGCAGGATGTTGATCGTATCAGCCGGTGTCGTCATGAACATCCTGTTTGCCTGTTTCCTGTTCATGATCGTCTTCATGGTCGGGAAGGTCGGTCGCGCGCCGCGGATTGCGACGGTGAAACCGGATAGTCCAGCCGATCTGGCAGGTCTTGCGCCCGGCGACGTCATCACGAGAGTCAACGGTAGCCGCGTGGACACGTTTGATGAGGTGAGCATGGCCGTCCTGCTATCGCCACCGCACGAACTGATCGAATTTTCCGTGGAGCGCAACGGGGAACCACAGGAGCCCATCTATGTCAAACCCGAGAGCCACAGACCCTCGGGGACGCGGGGCGGCACGCGCCAGATGGTGGGTATTTCACCGGGGAAAACGCGCGAGATCATCGCTGTTGGACCGCGGATCGACACGTCCAAGCCGGACCGACCGCACGTGGGCGACATGCTGGTCGAAGTGGACGGGATCGAGGTCACCGATGCCAACGTCAACCGACTGCTCAAAATGCTGGCTTATGCCAAAGGTGGCGTGGTCATTGAGCGCACCGAGGGTGAGGGACCGGACAAGAAGGCATCGCGCGTCCGAGTCGACATTGCGCCATTGCTGACCATGTACCCGAGCACGCCGCAAGATACGAGTACGGTGGGTGCCCTGGGTCTGACACCGCTTTTCCGCTTCGAATTCGTCGACCCCAGGGGTCGGGCAGCCGCCGCCGGGATCGAGGATGGTGACACCATCCTTGGCTGGAACGACGTCCGACATCCCAACAACAGCGTCATCGCCAGGGGCATCCGCGATAACGCCGAGCGCGACGTGCCCTTCACCGTGTTGAAGGCGGACGGGCGCGTAGTCCATGGGTTCGTCCGACCCGAACGTAATCCGAAGGGTAATGCCACGATCATGGCACGCTGCAGGCCGGTCGACGCCGATGGGCAAGACGCTGCCGGCGACAAAGAGACCGAGGAACCCAAAGCCCGGTTTGTCGATGTGCGCCCCGACGGGCAGGCGGGCAAGGTCGGCATCCGATCCGGCGATGAGATTCTGACGTTCGGCGACCTCAACGAAGCACCGACGAGCGCTGCGGTCAATCAGCTAATTCGCAAGAGTTCGGGCCGGCCGCTGGCATTTTCCCTACGCCGCGCGGATGGGAGCGTGTATTCAGGCCGTGTTATGCCGGTCCCGCCCGGATCGATCGATGCGTTCACCAGCATGATCGCCGAGGACGTGCTGCAAATCGGCGACATCGTCCCGATGATCGGCGGGCGTCCAAGCCCCGCCGCCCAGGCCGGCATTCCCGAGGGCGTCAAGATCATCCGCATCGATGATCGCCCGATCTCCACCTGGACCCAACTGATCGACGCGTTTCGCGCCGGCGCCGGAACTTCCGTGAACCTGACGTTCGTTCAGCGCTCCGGACCCCAGCAGACGCTCCCGTTTGCCGTCCCGCATTGCCTGCACACGCTTCTGGACGTCGGACCCGAAGCGAGAATTCTCCGCATCGGCGACAAGAAGAAGCTCGAGGTTGCAACAGGCGGAAGCAAGATCTCCGTGGACGTCGGGCACCACACGGGGATGCGCGCCGCCCTAACCCAACTCGTGGGGCAACAGCACGTCGCGGTCGAGTTTCGCAGGAACCCGCTTACGCCTGTTGAAACCAAGTACGTGGACGTGACAGCCGATATGGTCGACCCGTGGCTTGCGCGAGTGGCCTTTCAACCGAACATCCTCCTCGCGCCCGAAACGACGCTGGTGAAAGCCGAAAATGTTCTGGAAGCCGTCGCTATCGGGATTCGGCAGACCTACTACTTCATGGTCAACGTCTACGAAACGCTGAACCGGATGATCTTCACCAAAAGCGTCGGGGTCGAGAACATCTCGGGTCCGCTTGGCATCGTCTCGATAGGTGGAAGAATCGCACGGATGGGAATTGTCGAGACGCTCTTCTTCATGGCGATCATTTCCGCCAACCTGGCTGTCATCAACTTCCTGCCCCTGCCGATCGTGGATGGCGGGCTGATGGTGTTCCTCTTCATCGAGAAGATCAAAGGAAGCCCGGTCAGCCTCCGGGTTCAAGTAGCCACGCAGATGATCGGTCTGGCGTTGATCGCCAGCGTATTCGTGTTCGTCACCTATCAGGACGTCGTCCGCATCTGGGGATAGCCTGTCCATTGAAGCAGTAGGTCCGGCGCGCCGG
>JADFOB010000068.1 GCA_022563055.1 Planctomycetota bacterium | reverse complement strand
CAATCAAGGTATCGGAGGGATCTTCGCGGATCAGTTCGCCCAGGGCGACGGCGAAAGCAGCAAGGCTGACACCCTGACCGTCGTAGGGGGCGGTACCCGTCGGTCCACAGGGATCAGGGCACAAAATGGGCACCATCGTGAAGGTAGCCGCACCGAACAGATGCTGAAGCCACAGCACCTGAAGTTCGATGGAATGCTCGCGCGCGTGATCCAACTCGTAGGTGCGCAGGCCCCCGCACCGTCGCTCCAGTTCCTCGAGGAACGCCACGTCGTTTCGGCTTGTGCCCAGCGGTGTGGCGAAATCGCTCGCTGTTGCGACGACGCAACTCGATCGACCAAAGTGATTCGTCCCGAGGATCACCACGCGCTTCGGCGCGGCGCGCGAGCGCAGGGTGCCGTAAGCCTTCCCATAGCAGGGAGCACCGCGCGGGTAGTCGAGGTGGGGCGCGACCAACCCGACGACGGGGCCCGGCGCCGTCGTCTGCTCGGATTGATCCAGCATTTCGTTGAATAGCTTTCCGGACTGATCCGTAATGCCGTAAGCCTCTGCGTCACGCATCTTCCGCGCTTCTTGGCGCAGGTATTCGTCGCGCAGTGACTGGTAGTAAAGGTCGAACGACGACCCCTCCAGAAAGTGTGCTTGTTCGAGATGCTCGAGCATGGTTTGGAGTGTCTGGGTCGACAGGGGTTGTCCAAACGTCGTGAGGTATTTCTGACGGATATCATCGCATGTGTTTGTGCCGTCCATCAGGGCAACGATCTGCAAAGCCGCGTGCGAAAGCGTCACCGCGACGTCCGACAGGTGGGATGGGTCGCGGATCCCGATCTCGCCGTCGCTCTCCACTGGTACGCGGAAGGTTTCGAGCGGTCGCAGTCGAGGTTTGGAGGAAGGATCCCACACCATGAGCAGGTCTCGATCAACGGGTCTTCGCGGGTCGATCACGGAATCGGCGGGGCCGTCGTCCCGTAGGGACGCTCTTGATCGTAGCCAAGCGATTCATCGCTGGGATTCCCGGTCCACAAGGAACCAGTGTGGCACAGCGGCCCTCCGCTGTGTCCGGGCAACCGCCTTTTCTTCAACCGTCCCTACGGGACTTGGCTCTACTACCGTGCCAGATCCCAGCGATGAATCGCTGGGCTATTCTCAATCGCCCCGCTGGGGCTGCGAACAATGGCCGCAACGCCGCTGAGTCTGCGCGGCCATTCACCTACGGAAACGTCCGCCGATTCCATCACTAATCCGGTGGGGCGCGGTTACTACTGGCGGGCACTCGCCACGCAGGTTCGACGGTGATACTCAACGAGGCGACCGAGTCGGCGTCCCTACCGACCTGCGCCCGGCGATCAAGACCGGGAAATACTTTCTCCCGGTAGTTGTCGTGATCACCCTGGGACTGCCAGAGCGTACAGACGAGAAAACGGTTCTCATCTTCGCGGCTTTGGGTGAAGACACCGCCCAGCATTCCGCCCGCCGCGGCCATGCCGGGGCTCCACACCTCGTGCTGCACCTGAATGAAGTGTTTCTGCCTTGCGGGCTTTACGTGGTAGCGCGCTACTTGAATGAGCCGTCCCGACTCGATGGCGTCCGTCGCCTGTCCGGCAGCGCCGGGTATGGGGAACTTCCGATCCCAGAGCGAGACCGAAATGGACTCGTAGGAACCCTCCTGGCCGTGCGTCTTGAAGATGGTGTCGTGCACTTCGCTCATGAAACGCGAGTAGGCTTCCGTATCGTGCCAAAAAGCGATGACGACCGCCAGGCCTGGATTCGTCGGTTCCCACCCACCGGTCTGGCCCTGGAAACCCTCCACGCCAGTAAGTTCACCCCATGCCTCCTGGGATCGGGAGAATCGCTCGCGCTTTCCCTCGATGACTTCACAGATGATGAGTTTGGCGATCACGCGGATACTCTACAAGGCCTGGATGCGTCCTGCACGCGCCAGGGTCTGTAGCAGTGCCGCGTTCATCACGATGGGGTCGCCCGTGTGGCACAGCGGCCCTCGGCGGTGTCCGGGCAACCGCCCAGCCGAGGGCGACTGGGCCACACCGAGGGCTGCGCAGCCGCAAGGGACTCCGTCAACTCGTCAAGACAAGCATGACCTAGCCAATCGCGGAACTTCGTGTTATTGATCCATCGTGATGGCGCGCGAACCGTTCAATCCGAATCTCATCCGGGCTCCGCAAGACAAGCCCGGCCCGCGCGGTATGACGCCGATCACCGTTTCCGAATTGACGGCGCTGGTCAAGGAGGCCATCGAATCCGCCCTGCCCACGACGCTCCATGTCGTGGGTCAGATCAGCAACTTCAAACGTCATTCCAGCGGCCATCTCTACCTGACACTCAAAGACCGATCGAGTGAACTCTCGTGCGTGATGTGGCGCAGCGACGCAGCCAAGCTGAAGTTCACACCGACCGACGGGCTGGACGTCGTCGCCACCGGGCGCGTCGAGGTGTTCGAGCGGGCGGGTCGCTACCAGCTTTACATCCGCAAGCTGCAACCTCGCGGCGTCGGATCGCTCGAACTCGCGTTTAGGCAACTGTGTGAAAGGCTCGCGGAGGAGGGCTTGTTCGATGAGCGCCACAAGAAACCTCTTCCGCCCTATCCCGCACGAATTGTCGTGGTGACCAGTCCCACCAGTGCCGCTCTTTGGGACATCCTGCGAACCATCCAACGCCGCTATCCGTGTGTGGAAGTCCTGGTGTATCCCACAGCCGTGCAGGGCGATGGCGCGGCGGCGCAGATCGCAGCCGCCATCCGAAACGTCAACGCCGCTGCGCGCTCCATCGGTGGCGTGGATCTGATGATCGTCGGGCGTGGCGGCGGATCCGCCGAGGACCGCTGGGCGTTTAACGAGGAGGTTGTGGCGCGGGCTATTCATGCCAGTCGGATCCCGATCATCAGCGCCGTGGGGCACGAAGTTGACGTGAGCGTGGCGGACCTGGTCGCCGACGTTCGGGCAGCCACGCCAACCGCCGCCGCCGAGCTGGCGGTCCCTGTGATGCAAGAGGTGCTCGCGGACCTCGTGGAACTGGAGGCCCGGTTGATGCGGGCGATCCGAACTCGGGCGGACCTTCTGACCACTCGTCTGGCAGCCGTGTTGTCCCGCAGCGCCCTTGGGGATCCACTTGCGCGAATCTACCGCCGGGAACAATCCGTCGACGAGCTAAGCCATCGCATGCACCGTCGCGTCGTGGAGCGATTGCACAGAGCCCGGGTGAGGCTCGATACGTTGGAGCCCACGGTTCAGCGCATCGCTCCTCATACATACCTGGCAAGAACGGCTGTACGGCTGCGCGATGCCGAGCACCGCCTGCGCCGGGTCATCGAGCGTCGACGAGATTCCAATGAAAGGACCGTGACGGCGTGCGCACGCCGTCTCGAACACGCGGCACCCGCTCGTATACTCCCGCCATGTAAGAAAAATGTCGCGCGACTGTTCCAACTGATCGTGATCAACCAACAGCACCGCTTGTCGATCATGGCGGAGAGGATTGGGGGGCAGGAGCAGCGCCTGGGAGCGATGAGCTATAAGAGCGTGCTCAACCGCGGATTCTCGATCACGCGAACGAAGAAGGGCGGGCGAGTCATCCGCTCAACCGACCAGCTCAAGGATCGACAGCGCGTCGTCACCGAGCTGGTCGACTCGGAGTTTGAATCGGAAGTGGTCAACCTCTCTCAACTGGAGCTATTCGATTAACGATGGCCAAGAAGAAACTGACATTCGAAGAAGCACTGGCGCAGCTCGAGACGATCGCTGAGCAGATCGAGCAGGGCGCAATCGGTCTGGAGGAATCCATCAACAAGTACCAGGAGGGAATGGCTCTGGTGCGACAGTGTCGGGATATCCTCTCGAAGGCTGAACTCAAGATCCAGAAACTCCAACAGCGCGCGGACGGCACGCTGGAGGTCGCCAAGCTCGAGCGTGAGCGGGAGGATTCAACATAAGGCTCTAGTGCTCCGTCAACGCTGATTTGATCGCGGGCGCTCCGCCACTCGCCTCCAATAGGACGTCTCTGGGTGCCACTGCTCTGGAGCAGTGCCTTCCGTCCGACCAGTTCCGTCTAACCCCGCACTGCTCAAGAGCAGTGGCACACAACCAGACCCTGGGATCACTCCGCACAGCATCGGTGCCGGGGGCTAGTTGAGTTGTTCGGGATTGCTGCCGGGATCACTTTGCCGCTTGCGCGGGCGGGGCTTGACCAGGATCAGATCGAGACGGGCCTCTCGGAGCAACTCACCGTCGGAGTAGAGTTGCACGCGATAGGGTCCGGGCTCGGGGAAGACCAACCCACGAAACTGCAGCGCAAGATTGGCAACGGCCCGCGGATCCTTGAAATCGACGCCGCCTCTGCCTTCGACAATGGGGGGGCGGGCGTCGTCGGCGTCCACAATCCGGATCACGAAGTCGGTCTTACCATGCCCACTGGTCAGGGCAACGTGAATGCACAGATGCGGATGGGATGCCGGGAAGCGCGTCGCATGGACCGTCGAGAACATGCCGATCAGCGACTGCTTTGCCGTGAGGCGATCGGTGATGATCTGATCGCACACGATCATCGCCAACACTTCCGGAGCTGGTTTCTTTGCGGCCATAGACGTTCGAACCTGGATGACGGTTTTACGTCTGCATCTTACACGCTCGCCTCCGACGGGCAATCCGGAGCGTTCAGACCCGACAAGGGCATCTTGCGCGTGATGCGTCAATCATAGACCCGCGGGTGCGGGGCGGCATCTTCGGGAGGGCAAACCTCCCGGTGAGCCGTCTTCCCTGACACGAGGCAGGATGTGTGCCACTGCTCTTGAGCAGTGCTCTTCGCACGACCACCACCGTGCTGTCCGGTCCCGACGCATCGGGACTCAAGAGCAGTGGCACACCAAGGCAATCCATCAGTTGACATGCGACGGAGCGCTAAATCAGCACCGGCTTGTCGAGCTTCCGGCGTATGGCCACGAACTGGGCGGCGTGCATCATCTCGTGGATGCCGATAAGATTGAACACCGCACCCACGGTGGCTGCGTACTCGTGCATCGATTCCGGCGTGGGCTTGTCGAGGTCGGCCTCGGACACCGCCGCGAGCAGAGCAAGCGTTGCGGAACGCTGCTGCTCCATCCACGCCAGGTACTGCTCCTTCTTGTGGAACTTGGACGCGTCGTCGGATGTCGCCGTCTCTTTATCGTGCGATTGGGCAAAGCCGTCGGGCAAGTCAGGCATCTTGAACCCGGCATCGGTCAACATCTTATGCTCCGACACGATCAAGTGGCCGAGCTGCCACGCGATGTGGTTCATTCCGGGAACCGCCCGAAGCATCAGATCCGCGTCCGCAAGATCACTGACATAAGCCGTCAGGATCTGGTGACACATATCCATCGTATTCTTGATTGCATCTTTCGCTGTCATCCGAACATCTCCACGGTTTGAGGGTCTGGGGTCGGAACATCATTGAGTGCAGCCTCGCCGGTGTCGCCTGCGGTCTGTGTTTACGCTCGATCATGTGGTCTTTCGGCCAACCATGACCACACGCTCACGGCGTAAGATCGTACACCGATCTCCCAGTCGACTCAACGGGGGGTTGGCTGGGCCTGTATGGCACGGGTGCATGACGGATTCGGCGGCCCGCTGGTCGGGACATGGGAAGGGGCGCCAATATGGATGCACACCGCAATCAGAGCCCCGAGCGTCAGCGAGCGGGTTCTCTGGTGCGACGCCGACATCGGCGAAACCCCGCGCTTGCGCTTGGGGCTCTGATCAGTGCCGCCGAAAGTGTCACGCAACCGTATGGCACCGGCGCTTGGAACACGTTACGCTGGTCGCGCTTCTTGAAAGGAGCGTGCGATGTCCGCGCAGTGGCACACATTCCAACGTGTAGGCCAGTTGAAAACCTGACTTCGCCGCTATGACACCATCTTCCCCGCGACACGGAAGTGAAGCGCCTGACCAGAGCGAGCCCGCTTCCAATGAGACGATCTCAGCGCAGAGTCCGGGTTGTCTCTGGGATGCGATTCTGCTCGTCGGTTTCGCGGCGTTCTGGCTGACTTATGTCGGTCCGATCGTCCTTCAAGAGCAGCGGCATGGTGTCGATGTATTTCGGGACATCGGTACCGCCGTGAACATGCAGCAAGGGCGCTATCTGGGCGACCCAGCCTACCCCGGCGAGACGCTGTGGTATCCGCCGCTGAGCCCCTTCATCGTCGCGCAGGTATCCTCCCTGTTTCACGTCTCTCCCCTCGACTGCTACCGGTGGTCGCAACTGCTATTCAACTGGATGATCCCGGTCGGTCTTTACCTCGTTGTGCGAATGGCCTGGGGTCGGCGCGCGGCGGCGTTGGGCACGGTCGCGTTGCTGCTGGCGATGCCGTGGTGGCAGGCCGAGGTCGCCTATGGCCAACCGTCGATCCATGCAATCGTATGGGGCTGGGTTGCGCTGCTTCTCTATGGCGTGCAGCAGCGGCGCCGATCCTTGCGCTGGGCTATTGGATGTGGTCTCTTTCAAGCGGTTTCCTTCTGGCACCACCCCTTCGTGCCGACGCTCTTGTCCGCCGGTTTCCTATTGCAGACCTTCTGGGCTCGTCACCGCCGGGCGGTTGGACCAAGAGCCGAGCCGAGCGATCCCGGTATGATCCGCCGGACTCTGTTGATCGTGGCTGTCACACTGGTCATGGCGTCGCCGATTCTCTATCTGATGATGCACGGACCGATACTTAACCCGCTGCCACGGGATTACCTGGCTGAGGAGC
>JADFOB010000067.1 GCA_022563055.1 Planctomycetota bacterium | reverse complement strand
CGCGACCGTCAGGAAGCGACTCCCTCCGAACCGCGACCGTAAGGGAGCGACTCCGCCCAACGTCCAAACAGGCGGCGCTCGATGCTTCTATGCGCTCAGGTGGCTTTTCGTTCCACGATGCGCGCGACGAGGATACCCAACTCAAACAGCAGGAAGATCGGGCCTGCCAGCAAGAGCTGGCTGAGCACGTCCGGCGGCGTCAACACGGCTGACATCGCCACCGTTCCCAGTAGAATGTACCGGCGAGCCCCCCTCATTTGAGTCGTCGTGACGAGCCCCGACCACGCCAGGAAGAACACGACAATGGGCGTCTGGAACGCGATTCCAAAGGCCAACGCCAGCAGCAGGACGAAGCTCAAGTAGAAGTCGATCGCAAACTGGCTCTGCATGATCTGAGAGCCCGGTCCGGGATCCAGCGCCGTCGACCAGACGCCCTCGGTTGTTTGGATCATCAGGCGCCGCGTCGACAGGTTGACCCAAGCCTGACCATCAGGCGGATCTTGCGGATCCACTTCCACCATTGGAAGCGTCAGATGCGCGAGAGGTGGGGCGAGTTCCTCACTCTCTTGAGGAGCATCCGTGAGCAACTCCGTCATCGCCGGCGGCGTAAGAGCCGTGGTTCCAAAGCGGGTGTTGAAGCTGATGAAGAACTGAAGAATAACGGGCAGAACAATGAAGTAGAGGAATGATACGCCCAGCGCGAAGAGCAAGAGAGACGGGCCGATCAGCCACCGCACGAACCGCCGCTCGGTGCGGTAGAGCCCCGACGCCACAAATCGCCAGGCCTGATAGAGCAACCACGGGAACGACACAATCAGACCGCCCAACAGACTGACTTTCAGGTACGCCCCGAACGTGGCGGCCGGCGCCAGGGCTTGCAGGCTTGGCTGCAAACCATTGGCCATCTGCGCTTTTAGAAGTGGGCGGCAGATGATCGCCAACATGTCGGTCCCCAGCGCCAGAGTCAAAGCAATGGCCACCGCCATCCCGAGAAGTCCACGGATCAGACAGCTCCGCAGTTCGTCAAGATGATCGCCGAAGGACATCCGCGTTTCATCGGAGGGATGGCCCGTTGTGTCCGGCCCGTTGGCGATGGGAGTAGGCGGCGGGTCCATCGTCATCTAGGGTACCTTTGGGATGCTTACCGTATCGCTCGAGTATCTGCCCGACAGGATTCGGCGGGATAGCGGGCGTTGGAAGCAGGCCGGCGCCGCGTCGTTGCCGAGCAACGCCGCCCCTTGCAGTGCCTGCCATTGGCGACTGACCAGGCTCGCATAGTTGAACCGCACGCTCCACGTCTCGCCGGGCAGATCAAGCTCGGTGGCGCTAACGATCTTTTGCAAATCGTCGATCCCAATACGCGCCAGTTCAACGCTGTGACCGGGCTGCACGTCGGCGAGCAGGGACGGATCGAAATCGTTCCACGAGCCTCCCCGGCCAGGCGCGACCGGAATCTCGTGAAATGAGTTGCCCAACGCGCAGACCCAGCGACCGTCGGCAAACGGGGCGGACGCGCCGAAGTCCCTGTTGACGACCATGAGCTGATCGGTCCGATTGACAAGCGTCGCCACGAGTTCCTCGCCTTCGTGAGTGAGCGACACGGAAGCGTCTACGCCGTCGCGCGAGACGCCTTGGGGCGCACCCTGGACAACCGTGATGGAGGCCTCGTTACTGGCGACGCGGCCAACGCCCTGAGCGAGCAGCACCTCGTCGTTCCAGGCGGGAACATACTCCAGCGAAACGGTGTACGTGCCACGTTCGAGCAGCGGATACCGCGCCCATCCGCGATTGAATGATCGCAGCACAAGCGTCGCGGACTCACCCGGCTGCACAAGGGTGCTGGGGGCGACTTGATCGCGCTCCTGTTGGGCGCGACTCTCGACCGCTGCACGCACGCCCGGATCGGCGAGCATGTCGTCGACGCGAAGCTCGACCGTACGTCCGTTCTCCGTCTGCACGTTAAGCCAATCGGCTACATCCAGCATGTCGCCGACTTGAAGAGCATCCGGCGATAAATCCGCTCGCCGAATAGCGTCGAGTTCAAACGGAATCCGCGCCGGAAAGTCCGAGCGGTTGAGCATGGTGATCCGCAGGTCGACCGGATCATCCCAGCGAATTTGGGACTTGGAAAAGGCGAGGGTGATTTGTGTGCCCGTGAAGTGCAGACGATCGAGCAGGCCCAGCAGGTGCTTGGCGCGCAACGCTGCTTCCATGTCGTCGTTTTCACTCGCAGCCAACAGCAGGTTCCGCGCCCGCGTTCCAATGGCGCACAACCGGCGCGTAGCGTGCGTTCGTGTGGCATAGGACGACTCGCTCAGATCACGGATCAGACGGGCGATCTCCTCATCCGTCGCGGGACCGGTCAAGGCCCGGCTCTCTTTCGGATCGGCTGGCGACGCCTCCTCCCGCGTGTCTTGCTCCTTGGAAACTTCAAATCGGCTGAAACCCAAGGCTGCCAGCGCCTCGGGGTTGCTTTCATGGACCCCGAGCAGGAAACTGCGGAACTGCTCGACAAGCTCAGGTGGAGCGCTTTCACACGCCAGGAACCGCGCATCTTTGAGCGTCACGGCTTCGTGAACGTCCGTTCGGGCCAGTTCGACGAACTGATCCTTGCTGAACGTGTAGGCGATCGGAGCCCAACGCCCGCCCGTGTCTCGATAGGCGTCGTAGTCGGACGCGGCGATGACGCCCACATCCGTCCCGCGTCCGTACACAATCTCCCGAGCAGCCCGACGTGAAGTCGGATGATGCTGCAAGGCGCCTTCAAACCCGGTGAGAACGATCTCCTGCTTGAGATCGGATGGAGAAATTCCGGCGCGGTCAAGGAGCTCGAGCACACTGAAAAACAAAACCGGATCATCTCGCGGTCCAAACGCAAACCGCTTTCCGTGAAGATCCAAGAGGGCTCGGATCTCGGATCGCACGTTGGCGACGATGACGCCCTGGCGTCGCCGGACTTTCGTCTCGAGCAGGACCACTCCCGGCGAGCCGGGACCGCCCTTGCCCAGGATCTCCAGGATCTCGTCGTACCCGTCCCGAGAAACCAGCGCGAACTGGCACCGACCGGTCTTTAGATGGTAGGCAATCTGGAAGGGTTTGAGTTGCCGGAACAGAACGCGGTGGCCGGTTGCTGAAGACAGCGCCCGAGCCAGCGGTTGCCAAGGCGCGCGACGCTTGATGAACGCCCAGTCGGCTGTATCGAACACGCCTTCCCCCGTGTCCATGATGGCAATGTGAACCGTCTCCTTTGCACCACCAAACAGCCGTTGGAGTCCGAAGGGATTCCACTCGGTCTGCGAGAATCCGCTCCGCGCGCACGAGGTGCTCAGCACAAGCAGCAAAGCAAGCAGCAGGAGAAGCCTTCGCCGCACCGCTGGTAAGACAGTGACAGTCACCCTGTTTCTCGCATTTCTCTCGATGAACAACTGCCAAACCATATGCAGGAATCACAAGAGTGACGATTGCAGATTGAAGATGGCAGATTAGTAATCACCGAACCTCAATCTCCAATCTTCAATCGTCAATCTCCTCTCACCCTCCCTTGCCATGACACTGCTTGTACTTCTTGCCGCTCCCACAGGGGCACGGAGCGTTTCGTCCGACTTTGGGTTGTTCACGCCGGATCGTGGCGACTTTGGCCTCTTGACCCTGAGCGCGCATGGCTGCGTCTTCATCCGAGGAGGCGCCGAATCCAGCGCCGGTCGAGTCGACATGGCTCAGCGTCATGGGTGCAGGTCCGGTCGGCCCCACCACCGCGCCACCCTGCGCGTCGGCGTCCCCTCCCACTGTTGCCCGAACCTTGAAGATGATATCCGTCACGCGCTCGGCAATGCGATCCCACATTTGCCGGAAGAGGTCTCGCCCTTCGATCGCAAACTGGCTTTGCGGATGGGACTGGTCGCCACCGAGCGGTCTTTGCATGATCGCGCTTTTGAGGTGGTCCATCTCGAGCAGGTGGTCCTTCCAGGCCTGGTCGTAGATGCGAAGCAGGACGTACTGTTCGAGGCGGGTGAGCTCCCAGCGTAGCATCTCGCGCCCCTGCGCGAGGATGGCCTCTTGCGGATCGCCGTCGAATCCCTCGAAGCGGGCCTGGTTCCACGCGGGACCGAAGCGCTGCTGGGCCCACTTAACAGCTTGCTCCGTGTCCACGTCTTGTGTGTTCCGGCGAACCTCCTCCTCGAGCCGCCCATTGAACGACGCCCGGCTCAACTCGACAAGGCGCTCGCGTAGCTCGTTTGCCCCTTTTCCCTGCACATCCTCGACCGTCCACCCGGCGTTGAACTTGCTGTTGGCCCACTGCACGATCATCTGGGCCTGCGCGGTATCACCACCGCCCTCGAATCCCAACGCCCGCTCCAAACAGGTCTCGACGGGATAGGATATCTCGCGCTCGTGGTACGCCTGTTTCACCTTTTCTTCGAGAAGCTCGCCTACCTCCTCGGGCGTCTGGTGGAGAAGCTCGTCCGCGGTCAGATCGATATTGAACTTGCTGGTCGCCCAATCAAGAAGGGCATGGCCGGGGAACTCGGGATCGAGATAGACGGCGATGGCGTCGAGATCGACATCGTTGTAGTACTTCTCGGCCGCCTCGAGCAGCGTCTCTTCGATATCCTCCGGATCCATCTTCCGCAACTGGTTTTGCGTCATCGAGACATTGAACGCGCGGCTCGCCCACCGCAACAGACCTCCGATATCCCATTTGTCGCGAGGTTCGTCGGGATCGATGTATTCGCCGATCGACGTCCGGATCATGTCGTGCGATTCGTCAATGGCCCTTGTGCGAATGCTCGCCTGGGCTGTTTCCAGGTCGCCCATGGCAATCTGTTCTTCCTCGATGGGAAGATCGAGCTTGTTGCGACACCAGTTGGCCACCGATTTCCGGTTGTAATCTCCGCCGAGAAACTGATCGAGTGCGGTGCGGATGGCGTTGTCGGTGGTGTGGAAGATCAGCTCGGGCAGGTCACGCTCCTCGAGGATTCGCTGGCGGGCGGCGTAGAACTCCTTTCGCTGGTAGTCCATCGGCTCGTCCCACTCGAGCAAGTGCTTTCGCGTCGAGAAGTTCCGCTCCTCGACCTTGCGCTGCGCCCGCTCGATGCCCTTGTTCAGACGCTTGTCCTCCAGACTGCCGCCGTCGGTGAAACCCAGACGCTCCATCATCTTGAGCATCCAATCGGGCATGAAGAGCTTGAGCAGATCATCCTGCAGCGAGAGGGAGAACCTCGACGAACCGGGGTCGCCCTGTCGACCGGCTCGACCGCGAAGCTGGTTGTCAATCCGGCGCGCTTCGTGACGTTCCGTCGCGATGATGTGCAAACCGCACGGCACGTTCAGGGTGCACACCGTCCGCCCCATCGCGGGGAACCGCGAGTCCATCTTCGGTTTGTAGCAGTGCGCGCAATTCGTCTTGGGGTCGTACTCCTCGCAGTAGACGCAGCACTTCGTCGTTCCCGGTGGGAACAGCGGGTTCGTCTCGACACCTTCGGGAAGATCATCCGGCATCTTACAGGTGACGTAGACAACGTCCGGTCCCAGCTTGATGTCGGTCCCGCGACCGGCCATGTTCGTGGCGATGGTCACGTTGCCCAGCGGCGTCTTGTCACCACCGCGGGTCGGAATGGTGCACTGGCCCGCCTTGAGAACAATCTCCGCCTCGCGCGCGTGGTTCTTCGCGTTGAGCACCTCATGCTCGATGCCGTATCGTCGTTCGAGCAGGCGAGACAGCTTCTCGGAGTTTTCCACGCTGGTTGTACCGACGAGCACCGGGCGCCCACGCGCCAAATCGCCCATCGCCTCGTCGTACGTATCGAGCATGAAGCCGATGACCTTCTTGTCACCCATCTCCGCGGCGTTGAAGCGACGCAACGCCTCGTCGATCTTGTCGGTCGGCTCGCCTTGTTTCTCTTGAATGGGTTTTAGAGCCGTGAGCAGTTCGGCCAGGAGGAAGGGGTCCGCGGGTCTGCCTCGCCGATGCACCTCGTGGATCTCCTCGACGATCGCCTCGTACTTCTGGTCCGTGTCGCGATACATCTTGTCATTGTGATCCGCGCGATTGATAGGGCGATTGGTCGGAATCTCCACCACGTCGAGCTTGTAGATCTTGTCGAACTCGGTGGCTTCGGTCAGCGCCGTACCCGTCATCCCCGCCTTCATCAGGTACAACTTGATGAAGTTCTGAATCGTAATGGTCGCCAGCGTCTGGGTCTCCTCCTTGACCCTCACGCTTTCCTTCGCCTCGACCGCCTGGTGCAGACCGTCCGACCATTGACGCCCGTGCATCAACCGACCGGTAAAGGGGTCGACGATAATAATCTGCCCGTCCTGTACGACGTAGTCCTTGTCGACCTGGTAAACCTTGTGAGCGCGAAGCGCGTTCTCGACCAGGTGCGGCCATTCCATGTTCGCGCCACTGTACAAGCTGCCCATGTCGAGCAACTCCTGGGCGATGGTCACACCATCGTGCGTCAGACCGACCGTCTTGCGCTCGAGTTGGACAATGAAGTATCGTTGGTATTGCTCGGATGCCGGTAGACCCAGGATGTCGTTCTCATAGACCTGGATCGCCTCGACCTGATCGTCTGTCAGGAAATCCGGCCCGAGCGTGGGCGTCTCCTCAGCATCGGGATCCGACGAACTTTGGGTCTCCCGCACTTTGTCGGCCCGCGATGACTTCTTGGGGTCGGCTTTCTCGCGATAGCCGAGGATGCCCAACGCATCGCCCAGTTTCTGGATGTTGTGCGTTTCTCCGTCGAACCGGGCGACGGTCTTTATCACCTTGCGGTCCCAGGTCGTCTGCCGTCGCACGAGTTCCCGGGCGACGATGTCCGCACGCGGATAACGG
>JADFOB010000066.1 GCA_022563055.1 Planctomycetota bacterium | reverse complement strand
GGCGGCGGGAAACGAAAGACAGGGCAGCCGATGCAATGTCGAGGGCTTCGGTGACTACTACAGCACCGCGCCGCCCTCGGGCGGCAAGAACCACATTACCGTCGGCGCCTTGAACTCCAACGACGACTCCGTGACGAGCTTTACGAGTTGGGGACCGGTCAACGACGGGCGCCTCAAACCCGACATCTCGGGACCGGGTTGCCAATCGAACGGCGACGGAACGGTCACGTCCTGCTCGAGTTCCGGCGACACCGCCTACACCGGAAAGTGCGGAACGTCGATGGCTTGCCCAACCGTGACGGGTCTTGCCGCGTTGCTGCTGCAGGACTTTAGGACGCAGTTTCCTACCGAGCCCGATTTTCGGAATTCCACGCTTAAAGCCTTCTTCGCGCACACGGCGCAGGATATTCAGAACCCCGGACCGGACTATCAGACCGGGTACGGCTCGGTGCGGATTCAGCCGGCCATCGACCTGATGCGAGCCGGCAACTTCACCGAGGAGACCATATCCCAAGGGGAAACCTTCTTGGCCCTCGTGTTTGTGAGCCCCGACGATGCGGAAATGAAGGTTACGCTGGCATGGGATGACCTGCCGGGCACGCCGAACGTGGATCCGGCGTTGGTCAACGATCTCGACCTTATCGTCCGTGATCCCTCCGGCGCGGTGCATCATCCATGGACCTTGGACCCGCTGAATCCTTCCGCGCCGGCCGTGCAGAACCGCCCGGATCACCTCAACAACATCGAGCAGGTGTTTGCGGCGTCGCCTATGCCGGGTGCCTGGCAGATCGAAGTGAGCGGGCTCAACGTCGCACTCGGCATACAGCCATTCTCGCTGACGGTCTCTCCGCTGCTGGTCAATTGCTCGACGCAGGGTTTCATCACGCTCGATCGGGTCAAGTACGGTTGTGAGAGTGTCGCCACGCTGCAGGTGGTCGACTGTGATTTGAACACGGACGACAACGTCGTGGAAACCATTTCCGTCTCGATCGTGTCCGATACCGAACCTGGCGGTGAGATCGTCTTGCTGACGGAGACGGCAGACCGGACGGCGGTGTTCCGCGGGTCGATCCCGCTCAGCGAGACCGACGCCGCCGGCACGCTCCGGATTCTCGAGGGTAGCGTCATTACGGCTACGTACATCGACGCCGACGACGGGAACGGGAACTTCGACGTCACCGTTGAGGCGACCGCGACGGTGGACTGCCAGCCACCGGTGGTCTCCAATGTCCAGGCCACCGAAATCGAGCCGCGTAGCGCGGTGATCACCTTCAACGTGAACGAACCGGTCTTGGGTACCATCCGTTACGGGACGTCCTGCGCATTGTTATCCGACGTGGCGAGTGGCGGCGGATTCCAGACGGCGCATTCGATCCGGTTGAACGGTCTTACCGACGACACGGACTACTATTTCGCGGTGGATGTCGCCGACGAGGCGGACAACACGGCTACCGACGACAACGGCGGGAACTGTTACACCTTTCGGACGCTGGACGTCCCGGACTTCTTCACCGAGCAGTTCGGTGGTGGTTTTGATCTGGCGAACTGGTCGATCGGCTTCACGCCGGACGGCTCGTTCGATTTCTATCGCGGGTGCGGTGACGCGATCACCGCCCTACCCACCGACCCCACCGGCGGCACGCCCATCTCCCTTTCCGACGATAGCTCGTCGCTGGTTTCCGTGACCGGTGGACAAAGTGTGTCACTGTATGGCACGAACTACACAAGCTTCCACGTCGGCAGCAACGGATACATTACATTCGGCAGCGGCGACTCGGACTGGACCGAGTCGCTCTCGGATCACTTTTCGCAGCCGCGGATTTCAGCGATGTTCGATGATCTGAACCCCGCCGCAGGCGGGAGCGTAAGCTGGTTGCAACTCGCCGATCGAGCGGCAGTCACCTACCAGAACGTGCCGGAATTCGGCACGTCCAACTCCAACACCTTCCAGATCGAGCTGTTCTTCGACGGGCGGATTCAGATCAGCTACCTCTCCATGGATGTGGGCGATGGGATCGTTGGATTGTCGGCGGGTGGCGGGCTGAGCCCGGACTTCCTTCAGACGGATTTGAGTGGGCAGGAATCGTGCCAGGGACCCGACTGCAACAACAACGGCATCCCGGACGACATGGACATTTCGGGTGGTCTGAGCCAGGACTGCAACGGGAACGAGATTCCCGATGAATGCGATATAGCGGATGGGACTTCGCCGGACGACGATGGAAACGGTGTTCCCGACGAATGCGAGTTGGAGGCGCCGCTCGTGGAGGCCCAAGGGGCGCGCTATCTCGCCATCACGCCGCAAGGTTCGCCGTCACAGATGCCCGTTGCACTGCGTGTGACGGGCGATTCGCGGAACCCGACGGTCTCGTGCGTGTCACTCTACGTACAGGGTGGCCAAACGCCCGGCCTGCTGGGTGAAACACCGGTATTCCAAACACCCAATGCGTGGGGCACCGTGCACGCCCACGGCGCGGCCGTGATCCCCCTGACGTTCTACACGGTGCAGGCTGAGCTGCCCGGCGGCTTGGTATCCGGCGGTACGAGTGCCACGACGTGGCACTGGTGCGACGTGAACAACGATGGGGACGCGGGCTTTCTGGATATTCTCGAAATGGTGCACGGCTTCAAGGAGGATTTCTCCGGTGCCACGCTGGAAGCCATGGACCAGGATCCCTGTACGCCGGACCGGGACGTCGACTTCCTGGACATGCTCGACGGCGTTAGGGCGTTCAAGGATCAGCTCTTCGCGGACAAGGGGTGCCCGGCGATCTGCCCGTAGGATCGTGGGGAGCATTCTTCGGTCATGAACCGGGCGCAAGGCGTCCAACGTGACGTGCACCCAAACGAATAAGAACGTACGCGAAGAACACCGGTGATTGTGAACCGGGCGGTGAGGTGTTCAACGGGACGACGAGGGTACGTCGGACAACAGAGCCTGGGGCACCGCGTCAACGACGTCGGGGTCGAACTGGAGACCGCCTCCGCGTCGCAGTTCGCGCAAAGCACCGGTGAAGGAGTGGGTGGGTTGATACGGACGCCAGGAAGTCATCGTGACCAGCGCGTCGGCGACGGTCAGAATCCTCGCTCCCAGCGGGATCGCCTTGCCGCGTACACCGTCTTTGGACCCCGCGCCGTCGAATCGTGCGTGATGGTAGCGGATGTAATCCGCCGTGGTTGGATCCGCGCCTAACATCGTAGCCATGTCAGCACCGTCCGCGGCATGACGCCCCACCAGCGTTTTTTCCTCTTTCGACAGCGGTGCACGCTTGGCCAGCACACGCTCGGGAATCAGAAACTTGCCAAGGTCATGGCACAGCCCCGCCAGATGCAACCGTTCCAGATCGGCGGCATCCATCGAGAGAGCCTTCCCCAGACGCATGGCCATCTTGCAAACGTATTGAGCGTGCGTCGTGAGATGGGCTCGTTGCGTAGGTCCGAGCTGATCGCGGGTCCGGTCGAGCACACCTTGCAGCCGGACAGATGGCGGATCTTGCGGACTCGTCCCGGTGCGGCGAAGCGCTTCCTGGAACGCAGGCATTCCACCTTCGGCAGACTTGCAACTCGCTGATGACATGCAGGAGACTCCGACCTTCCCTTGCCGGCGTCACCTCTGACGCCAAAGGTTGATCGGCGCTCACCCTACCATGCTTGATATAAACCATGCGGGCGTGCGTTAGCGGACTGGATGGCGCGGCGGAAAGCCTATGAATAAAGCGGTGCCCACGTGCATCGAACTCGCCCGCGGCGATGGGAGATTGCCGATAAACGCAGGTCCGGGAAGTGAACGTCAAGCCTTGAACCCAAGCCCCCCAGCCGAACTCATTGGTTCCATAACTACCTGAGCCGCGGGATTTAGCCCGCGCGATGCCGGGATCGCCGTGGCGTCGAAGACTTTCGTGAATTCGCGCAGGCTAAAGCCCGCGGCTCGGCGCGCGTTCTCCATCGTCGCACTTGTCAAGGACGCCACTAATCCCGCCCGAGGAGTTCCTTGATTCCGTGGACGACGGTGGGCCAGACACCGGTGCCTGTTGGGGTGGTGCGCTGTTTCTCGTCCTCCTCGGCGTTGCGTTCCCGCGCCTTGGCACGCTCCTCCTCCTTATGGGCGAGGGCGGCAGCCTGACGCTCCTTCGCCTGCACTCCCTTGAGCTCTTGGGCGTCCTTGAGGGCTTGGTCGCACCGGGCGAGTTCGGCAGCCCGTTCGGCAGCGCGGGCTTGTTCTGCCGCTTCTTCCTGCTTCCGCGCCTCGGCAAGTTTCAGTGCTTCCTCGTCGCGTGCCAGTAGCCGAGCCTCCGCCTCTGCTTTTGCACGCCGGGCTGTCTCTTCCCGTTCGGGTTGCTCGGCTGCCTCGCGTGCTTCGGCACGCTTCCGCGCCTCCTCCCGCTCGCGCTCTTCCACCTCCTTGCGAGCTTGCTCCTCTGCCCGGACCTCGGCGCGTTTCCGCTTATCCGCCTCTTTCCGCGCTTCGGCAATCTTTCGAGCTTCGTCACGCCTGGCGGCGATGGCCTTCTTCCGCGCTTCGGCTCGCTGCTTCTGGACTTTCTCACGCTTCTGGCGAGCCGATCGCTCCCAGTCCTTGAGGTTCCGCTGATACTGCTGGTCTCGCTCCTGTTCCTGACGGCGGGCCTCATTGCGTTTCAGAATCGCCGCGCGCCGCTTGAACTCCTCGAGCGGATCAACACCTTCGGGCAGTTTCTCGGGTTGAATAGAGGACTCTTCTGTCATGACGGTCGCCAGTCCCAAAGGTCAACTTCTCATATACGCCGCAGGGATTATAGCCGGTCTTGCGCTTTGATCCAAGCCTTTACGCCCCGACGGACCGGTCATGCCCTGGGCGGTGTTATCGGGGCTAGAGCTTCGGTAACACTGATCTGCTGGGGTCGTCCGTGTAGCACAGCGGCCCTCCGCTGTGTCTGGACACCCACCGCGCCGAGGGCTAGTTCTGTCAACGGTGATTCGACGGGTTGCCCCGTGTAGCACAGCGGCCCTCCGCTGTGTCTGGCCAACCGCCCAGCCGAGGGCGGCTGGGCTACAAATGACTAAGCCAACCCGTCAAGAGAAGACTGACAGAGCACTAGCGTGTGGATCCGGGTGAGCTCGCCCGCGCCTTGGTTCTGTGCCTGCGCGGCTTGTGAGTCGCAGTTGGGGCGGGTTGGGACGGGATCCCGCGCCCGTCCGGCGCTCGCTTCTGCATGACGTCGATCTCCTTGCGATGGCGACGGAATTCGCGGATGCGTCCCATCGCCATGAGCGCCATAATCGGTACGATAGTACCCAGGGAGAGGAAGCCAAGACTCCGGCCGATGGTCGAAACGAAGAGGGTCGGGCGGGGGTGTTCGAGCACTGGCGGGCGTGTCAAGAATACGCCCTGCACCTCGCGGTCGCGCCCATCAACCGTGAGCACTTCTCGAACGCGCCCGCAGGCGTCGATCGTGCAACTAATGCCCGTGTTCGTGGCGCGTACCATCGGGACGCGTGACTCGATACAGCGAAACCGGCAAAAATCCAATGCTTGATCCAGTTCGGCGCTCTGCTTGAACCAGCCTTCGTTGGACAAGTTGATCTGAAAGTCCGGATAGGGTTCGGCATCCCTATGAAGCTCGCGGTAGCAGCCGGGCCAAGCGTACTCGTAACAAATGGACGACGTGAAGGCCCAGTCGCGCCCCTGGAGTCGCTGGGCTTTAGACGCCATCCGAAACAGCGTACGCCGCACGCCCGGTTCGACGTAGCTCGCATAGCCCTGAAGCTCCGTGGCGTATTTCTCGACGATCGCTCGGATCAGCGGGTTGCCCTCGTGCGGAACGTACTCCCCGCCCGGAACGATGTAACGTTTGTCGTAGCTGTCGACGGTCCGACCTTGCGCGTCGAACAGAATCGCGGTGTTGTAACGGCGTTGGGAATAGTCCTTCCAATCGTGGAACTGCTCCGACTCGGGCACGGGCGTGCCGGCACCTACGAGCATCGGTGTTTGGTACTTGTGTGCGATCAGAGCGCGCAGACGTTCGACGTAGCTCGCGTAGCGCGTGCGGCCTTTGTCGTCGTTCCATCCGTTGGTCAAAAGGACGGGATCGGGAACGCCGTCCGGAAAGTAGCGGGCGGAATCCGCCGGATCCTGCCACCGCAACCCTTCGCGGGTACAGCCGCCGGGGAGGATCGTTTCGGACCAGCAAATCAGCTCGGCACCGCGGCTCGTTGCTTGCTCGGTAAGATCCAGGTGCTCCCCAAAGGCTGCGGGGATCCGGGCTGGATCGTGACGTACCTTAACCTCCTGGGCGAGATTGCCCTGCACGCAGGCAATCAGTGGGCCGTCGTCACGTTCGGCTCGATCGAAATGCGCCATGCGCACCCATCCGTAGACACATCCCGCCATCACAACAAACGCCGCCGCCACGGGAACGGCGAATCGATGAATGCCCTCGCGTCGCAGTGCGAGCCGGGCGTCCCGGCCCTCCAATACCACCGGCGCAGCAAAGGCGAGGTTGACCAGGATGACAGTTATGGAAACACCGTACGCACCCCAGAGGTCGGCTGTTTGGATGAAAGGTGTCAGGTGCGTGATGGCATAAGCCACCGGCAGCCAGGGATACGGAGCTGGTATGTCAAACTCGTGCGCAAACTCGAAGCCGAGCCACGCCAGTGGCACAAACCAGATCAGCCACCGTTTCCGGCGAGTCAAGAGCCAGCGAATCGTCATGCCGGCAAAGCCGTAGAACGTGGCCATGATCGCCGTGACGAAGGCGAACATCAGAAAGATGTAGATCTCACTTCCGGGGTCAGTGGTCATTTGGCCGAGCCACCACATGTTCACCCCGAAATAGAGCATTCCGACGAGGAAGGATGCGAGCCACGCCCCGCCTGCCGAGAGCCGTGGCAGTGCGACAAACAGCGGCGCGAGCGCAAGGAACCC
>JADFOB010000065.1 GCA_022563055.1 Planctomycetota bacterium | reverse complement strand
CCACCAATGAACTGATGCGTCACCTTCTGCTGGTGATTCTTCTCCAAGGCGTCTATGGGTTCGACATCGCTCCGTACCTTGTCGCAGTCTACCTTCTGAACTCGGCGTCGATGCTTGTTCCATTCGCCATGCCTCACCTCGTTCGCTCGAAAGCCAAGACAGCAACGGCGATCCTGGGAATCAACGTGGCCCTGGCGGTCGCCTGGTATGCTCCGACAACCGTGCCGTTCATAGCCGCGGCCTTCTTGGGCACCTATCTCTACTCGTTCGCGGTAGGCGGCGCCGGATGGCTCCGGAAGGCATGAACGCATGAATCCAGGTGACCCAACGAGCAAAGCCGTGTAGAAGGTGGTGGGAACCTTCGTCCCAGAAGCGCCGAGAGTGAGATTCTGACGATGGATCCGGAAAACGGGACAAGTCCGCTGGAACTTTGAGCCTGAATCGGCCACTATTCGCAAACCACAGAACGGAGTTGTCGCGGGCGGTTCGGAGCTGCCGCCAGGAGGAACAGGGATGAGGTCGTTCAGACTGCTGCTCTTTTTCTCGTTCGGATTGTTGGCGCAAGCGGCGTTGGCGCAGGTGGCGTTTACTTCTGCGCAGGATGCGATTGATCTGGACGATGACGCGCTTGTGAACCGCGTCAGGAAGGAGATCGATGCGCTGGTTCCGGCGGGCGACAAAGCTCGCTCGGAAAGAAAGGCGCTCGAAGACATTGGCGCGAGTCTCGACGAGGCGCAAGAAGCGGCCAACGCCCCGCTTCCGGCTGATCCCGGTGAGATTACAGAACTTGAAGGGCTTGACGAGCCATCGCTTCTTCACCAGGTCGAGCTGCGAGGGAAGTATCTTGCAGCCTACCGAAAACGCAAGGAACAGCTCGACGCGATCCCCAACATGGTCGCCGCCCGTCGCAAGATGATCGATCCGGCGATGGAGGTGTTCCGCATCGCCGAGCAGCGGGCAGGCGATCTGGACCCCCTGCTGACGGAACTGGCCCGCCGGATTAAGGCAGGCCGCATTCCGCGGGACAAGGCCATTTTCGACGGCCACGGCGTGGATCATTGGAGCGAGGCGGTGGCCCAACAGCGAGTCGAGTACGCCGCTTGGCTCAAAACCTACAGCGCTCAAGAGCAACTGCCCCAGAGCGAGCCCGCGCTCGAGCCGGACAAGACCGTCTGGAACGTCGAAACAGATCGCCATCTTCAGCACTCCCTGGACGTGGCCAGCGTCCTGCTCGCAGCCGCCAGACATGAGACGGCTGAAAGGGAAGACCTCGAGAAGACCGATCACGCCGCCTTGCCAACGGTGATTACGCGCGTTCACGACGACTGGCGTCGCGCGGTGGCGGAGTACGAGAAGGCTCAGGATGGCGCAGAGATTAAGCGCACGTCCCTTGCCGAGCTGGAAGCGGATCGACGTGATTTGACACCGCCTTCCAAGGAATCGATTCCCCAAGGCGAGGGACACTCCGAATTACAAACGGCTCGCCGCGATGCCACCTTGTCGGATCGATTGGTCCGCTACGACACGCGTCGTTTGGAACTGATCCGCCAAGCGAACGACGTAGCCGGTGAACTCATGGAGGAACTGCTGGCGATCCCGACGGTGTTTGAACGGGTCCGCCGCCGGACGGTCAAGCTCAAGGCGGCGCTCAAGCTGGCTGAGGATTGGCAGCGCGAGGGCAAGATCGCATCGTTCGATTCTCCCGAAGATGCCAACGTGGCGAGCCTGGGGGCCTGGGTGCGAACCATCGCAGAGGCTCAAGCCGACCGACGCCGCGAAGTTGATGAACTCAAGCAGCGGATCGAGAACAAGAGTTTGATGGAAGCCGCCCGGCAGGAGTTGGAGCAGGAAGAGGAGAGGAACCGGCGGTTGCACAACGCCCTCGATGAAGAGCTCAGCTACGCCGCATTCCTCAAGGAGATGGCTGCCAAGGACGAAGCAACCTTGATCGCCCTGGTAGACCCCAAGGGCACGCTCGACGCCTCGATCGAGAAAATGGCCGGGGACGTTGAGTTGACTCAGCGCGAGTTCGACCGCGCGGTGCAAGCGTTGGGTGGAGTCCGTGATACCATTCGTTCCCTGGAAAACCCCTACGTGCGCCTTGGGTTTCTCAGGGCTCCGCAACGTCTTGCCGAGATCAAAGCCGAGCTGGAGAACCTCAAAGATGCCCGCCTCCCCGAAGACCGCAGCTCTAATCCCCTGAACCAGGCGACAAACGGCGATCAGCCTGAACCCGTCGCGGTTGACGCTAACCAGCTCGCGCAAACCAATGAGCCGCTACTCGAACAAGCAAAGAGAATGCAGAGCGAGCTGGAGGCTCGGCAGGATTTCGCCACGACCCAGTGGCAGTATTTCGACAACCTGGATCAGAAGCTCACGCTCTATGCGGGAGCCTTGGATTCCCTGGACCAAGCGTTCACGTCTGCGGGCGAGGCGTGGTCCTCGTTGATCAACGAAGAGAAGCGCAAGTATGCTTGTGCGCGCGAGCTTGAGCGCCGGCTCCACGAAGGCGCGATCGACCGAACCCCGATGCACTTGGACCTTTCCAAGACGCTGACCAGGGAATCCATCATCCAGGCCCAATCCGATCGTGACGAGCAGGCTACGCGGTACGCCAAGCTGCGTAAGTACCACCAGGATGAGCGGGATCGATTGCAGGCGCTCTCCGCGTTTGGGGTCTGGGCGAGAATCCGCGCCGATTCCGCAGACCAAAGAGCGGCGCTGATCGTGCAACCGGTCCTGCGCATTGATGCAGCCACGCTCCCCTTGGATGATCTCGACGAAGTCGACAGGAAACAACTTCAGTACGATGCCAAGAACCGACGTGCAGAGGAAGACGTCGTTTGGGAAAGTGTGCTCGCCGCGCTGTCTCGGGTGAAGAAGCGTGCTCTCTTCGACGACTCGCTGGATACCTACTATCGAGCGGTGACGCTGGTCGACCGCCAGATGAACGAATACGGCAAGGGTCTTGAGGCTTACCAGGAACTGATCGAGTCGTGCAACGAGGAAAGCCATCAGATCGCCGAGGCCCCAGAGAGATTGGACGAGGGGCTCCCACTGAGGATCCTCGGCTATCAAAGCGCCCGGCACCTCGCCGGTATCGCCGCCTCGCCCAGCGCCCAACTCTCGATCGAGGATCTCTTCAAGCAGACCTATGGAGTGCCGCTGCCCATTCCCGAACAGAGCCGCGACTGGGACAAGGACTACTGGGCGGACCGCCTTTTCGCCGCCGAGGCACGCCTTTGGGGTCACCAAGCCTGGAGCAAAGCCACGCGGAAACTCCTCTCCAAGCTGGGATTGGATGCCGAACTCGCCCGGTACGATCAGCACAAAGCCAAGATCGAGAACAAGATCGGAGCGCTCAAAGCCCGGCGGAATGATCTGCATAGCTCCATTGCCGCGATACGCGCTGATTACTCCACGGAGATTTACAAAGCCGCTGTCCGTTCGCTCGTATACCTGCTGCTGATTCCGATCGTGGCCTGGGTGATCGTTCGCCTCGTGAACCGTTTCGCACGCCGGATCGAGGAGCGCGTCGTGGACGGATTCGCCCCCGACCGTGTCACCTACCATGAGCGCATGAAGACACTGTCGAGTGTTTCGCGCAGGGCTGTGTCGCTTGTGGTCTGGATCATCGCGGGTCTCTATCTGCTGTACGCGATCGGAACACCGGTGTCGACTCTTCTGGCCTCGGCCGGGGTTCTGGGGTTTGCCTTCGCTTTGGGGGCTCAATCTCTGATCCGAGATTTCGTCCAGGGCTTCTTCATCCTGCTGGAGAATCAATACACCATGGGGGATTGGATCAAGGTCGGCGACATCAGCGGCACGGTCGAGCGCCTGACTTTGCGCGTAACGGTGCTGCGCGATATGGAGGGTACTCTCCATTTCATTCCCAACGGCGCCGTTACCTCGGTTTCCAACATGACGCATGGCTGGTCGCAGGTGAAGATGGAGATCGGCGTGGGCTACCGCGAAGATATTGACCGGGTGAGCCGGGTCATTCTGGAAGCAGCCACCGAACTCTGCAAGCGTCCCGAGTGGAAGGACAAAGTATTGGCGGATCCCGTGGTGCCCGGCGTGCAGAGCTTGGGTGACAGCTCCGTCAATATCCGCCTGGTCGTAAAGACACAGCCAGGCGTCCAGTGGGGTTTGGCCCGCGCACTGAGGAAACGTATCAAAGAGCGGTTTGATGAAGAGGGCATCGAGATTCCATTCCCACAGCGGGTGATCCACCACGTCTATGCCGACAAGAGCAAGACTTCGCAAGAGAACGAAAACCAAGGCCGCGGATAGGGGTGCGTGACACTTCCGGCGCGGGCGGGATAGTGACTCCGGGACTCTGTAGCGTCGGCCCCCTGTGGCCGACGTAGAGCGCGGGTGCCCCATCCTTCGGGTACTCCCGCAGGGTGGGCGACGGACTTGCCGCAGGGTGCCCCATCCTTTGGGTACTCCCAAAAGGTGGGGGACGGATGCGCGTGTTGCGGATGAATCACACCATCGGCCACGACCCATCCCGGTCCATGGCGATGATGGAATCATCATCGTACTCGTAGTACCGATAGCTGCTCCACACCCATTGCTCCGCCCGTTCCACCAGACCTCGCGTGATCGGATTCTTGTGTATGTAGTCCAGTTTGGTACGCAGCGTTTTCTCGGTGGTCACGTTGAAGTCGTAAGCCCATGCCTTCCAGAACGGTTTTTCCCCGGAACCCAAGGCCATCCCATCTACAAAGACGCGCTTGACAGGATCGTGCCGGAAGAACAGCAACCGCCGATAGCAGGAAATCGTCAAGAAATGTATGTGACCATACTCATCGTATCGACGGAGCCTGCTCGGCATCGCCCCAGCCTATCGAAGATTGCGTCCGTCCCCCACCCTTCGCCAGGAGCGAAGAATGGGGCACCCGACTTGTTTTCAACGGACTGCTTGGTTCGGAACAACACGGGAAGGAATCGAGGGGATTCGCGCTACTCGTCGATGGCGCTCACATCGACCTTGGTGACGCGGACGATCTCGTCGATCGTGGTATGCCCGTTAAGAACCTTGAGCCAACCGTCCTCGCGCATGAGCTTTAACCCATGGTTGCGGCGGGCTACGTCCGCCAGTTCACCGGCGCTTTTTCGGTGGAGGATCATCTCGCGCAGCTCGTTGTTGATCATGAGCAGCTCGAAGATGCCCAGCCGCCCCCGATAGCCGGAGTGGCGGCACTCGCGACAACCGGCGCCGCGGTGGACCTTGGTACCGGGTTCCAGCTTGAAATCGGGCGGAAGATCAACGGGCTTAGGAACATACTCCTCGCGGCAGTGCTTGCAAATCTTGCGCACCAGACGCTGGGCGAGAACGCCGCTGATCGCGCTGGAGACCAGAAAGGGCTCCACGCCCATATCCAGAAGACGCGTCGTCGCCGTGGCCGCGTCATTGGTGTGCAGCGTGCTGAACACGAGGTGACCGGTGAGCGACGCATTGATGGCAACTTCGGCCGTCTCGAGGTCACGAATCTCGCCGACGAGGATCACGTCCGGGTCGTGCCGCAGGAAGGATCGCAGCGCCGACGCGAAGGTAAGCCCGATGTGCGGCTTGATCTGCACCTGTTGGATTCCGTCGAGGTAATACTCGATCGGATCCTCGATCGTGAGGATTTTGATCGTATCGTTCCTGATCGTGTTGAGGGCTGCATAGAGCGTGGTCGTCTTTCCCGACCCCGTCGGTCCGGTGACGAGTATGATCCCGTAGGGTTGCGAGATCAGATGCTCGACGCCCGCCAGGGGCTCATCCGTCAGGCCTAGCTCTTGAAGAGACAAGAGCACCGACTGCTTGTCGAGGATACGCATGACCACAGCGCCGCCGTATGCCGTCGGAATGATGCTCACACGAAGGTCGATGTCGCGGTTCTGGGCTTTGATCCTGAAACCCCCATCCTGGGGCAGGCGCTTCTCGGCGATGTTCAGGTTGGAGAGAATCTTGATACGGCTGACAATCGCGGCGTGGAATCGCCTGATCTCCGGCGGTACGTTCGTGGTGTGCAGCACGCCGTCAATCCGATAGCGGATCTTCAGATCGTCCTCGTAGGGCTCGATGTGGACGTCGCTGGCGCGGTCACGAATCGCCTCAAGAAGAATCTCGTTGACCAGTTTGACGACGGTGGCTTCCTGGGCTTGCTCGATCAGGTCGGCGTTGTCCGCATCGACCTCCCCGACGATCTCCACCTGCGAATCGCCGATCATCGCCTCGACGGTGTGCCCGCCGACGCCGTAATGCTGCTTGATGACGCGAGAAATCTCCTCGCTCGTGGCGAGCACGGTCTCGATCTTCGCGCCCATGAGCATCCGGAGTTCGTCAAACGCGTAGAGGTTAAACGGGTTGCTGGTGGCGACGCGGATGCAGCCGTTCTGCTGATCAATGGGAATGACGCGGTCGCGGTGAACGATCGTGCTCGGCGCCCGCTTGAGCAGCTCGGCATCGATCTCGATTTCGCTCAGATCCACCAGGGGAATGGAGAGCTGTTCGCCGTAGATTTCGAGGTAGTCTCGCTCGCTGACGAAGCCCAATCGGGCGAGGCATTGCTCGATCCGCTCGGACGGTTTTTGCGCACCCTTGGCCTGCTCAAGCTGAGCCGCCGTGATCTTCTTCCGCTGTAGCAGAACCTTCCCGAGACTCAAGGTATAGCCTCCCGCTATTATACCCTTCATCGGGCCACGGGATTCAACGATGGACCCAAATCATAACTACTGTTCAGAGCGTACTTTGCAACCGCTGGGCGGCTCCGATTCCACCGCCACGCCGCTTGTGGACCGCTCTTACGTCCGGTATCGTCCCCCGGACCGGAATGCGAACAGCTCGCACACATGCTCTTTAGGGTACCGCACGATGGGAACGCCGTCGACCGACGCTCGTCGCGACGCCTGTGCGGCTG
>JADFOB010000064.1 GCA_022563055.1 Planctomycetota bacterium | reverse complement strand
CTACGGTTCTCTGAAGCGTCACAACGCTGTAAGTGGACTCTCCCGTGCAGCCAACTTGCGCGCTGCTCGCTACGGGAAGCAATGCCAGGGCACCTACCAGTGATGCTACTACGATCACCCCTGCCCCTGTTAGTTCTCTTGTCCGCATGGTCGCCTCCTTCGGCTAACAGTGAATCCAGTGTGGGCTATGTGAGATACTTCTCCATGGCTTCTCTGTTGACTTTCCATCTGGCCCCGGATCCTCCTGTCTTGACTTGTTTGACAGGCGTGCCGGGTTTCTCCTGCAGTTGCGACAAAGCGCTGCTGACGTCCCGCTCCGACAGGTCGACCCCCGCGAAAGCGCCCCACCGGACTACGTCGCTGTGATCGAACTCGCCGTCAGCGAAGGATCGAACTACGCCTGCAACTCGCCTGCGGTCCGGATCGTCACTCAAGAGGTACTTCCCAGCGTCCTTCTCGAACAGCTTCTTACCCTTGCGCCATCTGGTTAGCGCTTCCTTATCGATCTCAGCGATAGCGCTCATTCTCATGAGCAGCACATTTCCATTGTTGAGTGTAACGTGTTGAAATACCGGTATCGATCCCATTGTGCGCACCTCTTCAAGACTCCCAACTTCACCTAGTCCTACCCCACACAGCGGACCCTACTGTTGCTACGCCTCTCCGCCCGGACTCTCGTACCCAGGCTCGTTCGCCTGGTCGTAACATTCGCCATAGGCTGACCGCACCACCGGGTCGAGTTGCTCCGCGAGCGATTCGGTCAGGTTGTTTCGACGGATCAATTCGACCACATCACCCCAGTCCTTGTAACGCCACGTCACGAGTTTCAGTTCGATGAGCTTGGCAAGTGATACAGTCCGAAGGTCATCGTGCAATTCCCCTTCGGACGGATCGGGGAATCTCACGGAGGCGTTCTTGCTTCGTTTGCCGGCCAGTTCCCCACTGACGAGGATGTCGATCGTGACCTTCGCAGTTGGATCAACAAAGCGTCTCGAGGCGCTGTCATCCGGCGGGTAGGTCGAACCCGCAAAGAGTTCCTTGAACTTGGCAAACCCCGCAGCCGTCAAGACCACGTCGACGTCGACCGTCTGTCGTGGGTAGTGGTATACATTGAGCGCCATCCCGCCGATGATCACGTAATCGATCCCCGCTTCCCGCAGTCGGTCCTGCAGAGCCCACAGCGTGTCCCACACCGGGCCTGTTTTCTCGAAGAACATACCGGCCTCCGTGATCCAATGTATTTCCGATCTCGCGATCATCGAGGATTCACAATATTGGCGCCCGACGCTCACGCGTATTTCAATCTTCCCTTAGGCGGTGGGATTTGGCGTCCGAGCTCACGCGCGGTTTCGAGCCACTCCTTGGCCACTTGCTCGACCGCCCGCAAAGCGCCGCGATAGGTCTTTCCATCCGCCATACATCCGGCAAGTTCAGGAACCTCCGCGATGAACGCTTGATCGCCCTCGGACCAATAGATAATCACTTCATATTTCACACGGACTCTCCCAGCCGATACTTCAACAATAGCTCGCGGACCTGCTTCACCTGATACGTACATCCACCTACTTCTGCTTCTCCCCTTGTGCTTTGAGCGAATTCAGTTCCGCTCGCAGGCCGGCCAGTTTGTCGAGCTCCAGTTGATGCTCCGCTTCCGCTTCCGCTTCGATCAATCGATCGATCTCCTCATCAGAGACAACCTCGCTGCTCGCGCTCATCTCGGCATCCTGAGTGGCGATGTCCTCAATCGAGCCGAGGAACATGTCCATGCGCTCCTCCATCGTCTGGGACTGCACCATCGCCTTTTCCCACTGGGCCTGGGTCTGCGCCAGATCGGTCTCTCCAAAGAGCTTGCCGATCTCGGTGGCCATCATGCCCATGCTCTTGGCGAAGTCAGCTGACGCCTCTGCCTGACGCTTGATTAACAGAGCGTTCTTCACCGACAGCAGTTGCCGTTCGAGCATCTTGCGGATCATGGCTGTCTTTTTGAGCGAGTTGCGAATGAACACGTACTGGTTCGTATCGCCGATCTTCTTGGCCTGCTGCGCGCTCTTGATGAACTCGTCCTGGAACTTGCCCTGTTCCCGAATGGACTTCTCGATCCGCCGAATACCCTGGCGAATCTTGATGTCCCGCTCGATGCGACGTTCCTCTGCCGATTTGAATAGGCCCATGGATTAAAGCTCTCAGCTATCAGCCGTCAGCCATACACCGACGCGTCACGGCGTTTCTCAATCAACAATCCTCAATCACCAACATGAATGGCGAATGAAGAATAGCGAATAGCGAAAGAGGAACCGTCGCCAGTCTGCATTCCCTATCCCCCACCCATAACCGTCAGCCATCCGCTCTTAGCTTTCGGCTTTGCCAATCTCCAATCCTCAATCGTCAATTCAGTAATACTCGCGCTCCGGGACGATCAGCCAAAGGACGCAGTACACAAGAAAGCCGGGGAACGCGACGGAAAGAATCGACAGCAGCACATAGCCGACCCGAACCATCGTCGGGTCCAGGTCCAGGTATTCGGCAATCCCTCCGCAGACACCCGCAATCTGCCGATCCACGGCGCTACGTCGCAACGGTCTCGATAGCAGTCTCATAGCTTCCGTTGTCTCCGAGCTTGCTCAGATCCCGAGAGAGCGCCCACGTTCCCTAGCGTACAATTGACAATCCTCAATCCCCAATCGTCAACGCCTCACTCTTCCGGCGCGGCGTGCTTCTCTCGTACGATGCGATCCGCTTCGTCGAAACCTTCGTTCACGTCGGTGATCGCACCGGTGTCCATTTTATCCCAGACGTTCAACACCGTTTGGCCGGCCTCGCTGAGCGCCGCCGCTCCTTCGTCGACCGATGCGCCGATGGCGAGGACTTCATCCAACCGCTCCTGATAGAGCTCGGTTTTGATCGCGTCGGACTCGATCAGCCGGCTGAGCCGCAACATGTCCGTTTCGCTGATCAGACCCAGCTTGCTCGATTGCCCCGCTCGGTCGGCGTTCTCCCGGAGCATGCGCAAGCGGGAGACGGTGAGCATCTCCTTGCTGCGAATGTTGAGCTGGCGGGCCAGCATGAGCTGCTCCGTGGTCTTCAACTCGAACTCCTGGGCGAGCACTCGCCGAACTTCGGGGGTTCTCTCACCGGCGCCGCGCTCGAACAACTCCTGTTTGTCCTTGGCGATCCTGGTCACCTTCCGAAGAAGCTGCGACCGCTCCTTCTCCATGAGCAGTTCCTGCCGGCGCAGCTCCGCACGGGTCATCCGCGACAGCGGTTTCTTCCGCTTAATGAGCCACTCAAGAAACGCCATCGGTTCAGTCGTCTCCTATCAAAGCGATTGTACGAACAACTAGGTACTGATCATTCCGAATAAACCGTGTGCCACTGCTCTGGAGCAGTGCATTTTCTACGTCCGTGCCGAACACTGCTCAAGAGCAGTGGCACACCAACCCGCACATTCGAGCGCGACGAAGCACTAAGTCGGCTCCGGATCCGCGTCGCGGGATTTCGTATCCTGCTTGTCCAAAGGTGGTTCCTCCGCGATCGGTTCGCGCGATGACGCCGTCTCCGATCGCCGACTGCCGGTCTCGTCGGCTGCCGCGGTGGTTCGACTCGGCGCAGCGGTTTGGGCCTCCGCCGGCGCGGCGTCGGTCTCCTCGAACTCTTTGAGGATCGCCAATTCCTCGTCGCTGGCCAGCGTCTCCTCGATACCCGTCTCGAGCCCGGAGACCAGGTCCGCATCGCTTCTTAGTGTCTCGAGCATCTCCTCCGCCTCAACGGCGTGCTCCGTAAGTTCGGTCGTATCCGGCAGCTTGGCTGCCTCTCCCTGGCGGATAAGCGTTAGGTTATGGATGTCGGTGCTGATGATGTCGATCTGCTTGTTAAGCATGGCCGCCGTCGTGTTCTGTCGGGCGATGTCCTTGCGCATCTGCGCGAGTTGCGCAGCGAGCCGTCGGCGCGGTACGGACGACTTGGCGGCTTTGCCCTGCGTGAGCAGATCAGCCTCTTTGTGCTCCAACTTACCGATGTCCTCGTAGATGCGATCGCGGCGTTGGGCAAGGGTAGCCCGTCGCTCCGCCAACAGATTGATCTTCTCCGCCTCGTCGCCCTCACCCGAGAACAACTGCCTGATGCGGTCGATGACGTTCATCGTTGTTTTCTCCTGACGGTGCACCGAGGCTCCGCGAAACAGCAACAGCTCGCCAGCCTTCCTGGTCAACCGAAGCTCCGGATCGGCGGCCGCCACCTGCTCGAAACCTCGCCGAACGAGGTGTTCGGGAAGACCTGCCTTAGCCGCCACCGACGATGCAGTCACCCCGCCGGTCAACAGATCGGCGCTGCGCTCTTCGACCAGACGCTCCACGCGCTCGATCTTACCTTTCGCCCCTTCCGGGTCGAACAACTCCAACACCCAATCCTCCACATCCTCACCCCCCGCCGTCGTTTTCCAGCCGCCCTGCTCGCCGGGTTCGATCAGCACGACGGTCGCATTGGGCATGTCCAGTGGGGCGTCGCGTGCCTCGTCGGTGAACCCGGTCGGGCTGCACACGCCGATGACGTGCTGCACCTTTTGCTCGCTTGCAAGGCGACGGACGTGGTCCATCAGTTCGCCCAGACTGATCGGTGGCGCTTTACCCTCGGCGCCCGAGGCGTAGTGCTCCAGCGGCGAGAGGACCGACGCGATCGCCACGCCGGTCGGTCGTTTCCAGAAAAGCATCCGCCGCTCAAACCCGCGAACGGTCACGCGTCGATTGGCGGGCAGCGACTTAAGCCGCGCCTTGTCGTAGTTGCGATGCGAGGCCATCAATGCCCGAAGGCGATCGTTGTCGTCCGTCTGGGATCGCTGCCAGATCGAACCACGGAACTTCCGCCCTTTGGCTGCCTCGAAGTTGGCGCCGACACCCGAGAGAAACTCGGCTTCGTGCTTTAGTGCTTGCTGTGTGTCGGTCGTCATTGGTTCCTACTGGCTGTTTGCCCGGTCTGCCTCGATCATGGGTCCGCCACACTGACTACAGAAGCGAGCCGCGCGAACTTCAACCTTGCGACATTGCGGGCGAGGGCAGAGCCCCGCCGAACGCCCGGACCCGATCCGCAGTCCGGTATGAGCGATCCTGTTGGGTCTCAGCAAGCCCACGAACCTTCGCCCCGACCATTCGATCAGTCGGAAGATTGCGTAGAAGACGCCGAAGAAACAGGCGGTACACCCGAGCACCAGAATCAGGGCGAATACGATAAGATCTTGCATGGCCCATCCCCGGCGTCATTCCATCAAGACTTGCAGATCCGCCCCGCAGAAAACGCAATAGCGGTCGCGCGTGTGCACATACGCCCGACACTCGGCGTTTGGGCAGCGCGGAACGGAGGCTACCAGTTGTCGACCGCATTTTATGCAGAACTGATCGTCTCGATGGACCGCGGTGTCGCATCCGGGGCACTTGGGCTCGGCCTCGGGCGGCACCCAGATTGGCGGCCCACCCGGCGACGGTCCGGTATCGGCCTCCAACGCATCCAGCATCTGCTGTGCAGAAGGGTACCGCCTCTCCAAGCGTGTGTAGGATCGCCGGAAGACTTCATCGAGGTGGGGCGGCACTTCGGGACGAAGCGCGCTGGGCAGATCGGTTCCGTGCGGTCTGCCACCCGTGAGCATCTCGAACAGAACGATACCGCACGCGTACAGATCGCTCCGTGCGTCGATGTCGCCTCCCTCCTTCTGCTCGGGAGACATATAGGCCAGTGTTCCGGCGATGCTGCGCCCCTCGCTGGTCAACAGGCTGCCGCTCTGCATCAGCGAATTCGTCGTAACGCCACCCGCTTGCCCGAGCCCGAAATCGGTCACCTTGACCGAGCGCTGCGTGACCGTCGCAATCGATTCAAGCGGATGATTGAGCAACAGATTGGCCGGCTTGATGTCACGATGGATCAACCCGGCCTCGTGGGCGGCAAAGAGCGCTCCCAAAACGCCTCGCAGAATCACGACGGTTGCATCGATGGGCAGACCGTTCTTGTGCTTATCGATCACTTCGCGGAGTGACGGACCGTCGACGTATTCCATGATGAGGTAAGGCGGGTCCGCGTAGGGGTCAAGATCAATGGCGCGGACGATGTTCGGGTGTCGAAGCCCGTGCACGGCTACACCCTCACGTTGCAGGTTCCGAACGAACTCCGCATCGGTGGGAACCTTGATCGCCACCATGTCACCGAACACGTGATGCCGCGCGCGCCAAACCTCGCCGAAGCTGCCCATGCCGACGCGCTCTTCGAGCAGGTAGTTGTTGATCCTATCGCCTTGGCGCACCATAACCGTTGTTCATCCCCAGGTGGTCATCGCTTGGATGGCCGTCAATCTTCGGCTCGCTCCGCCTGGTATTCACAGACCTTGAAATTATAAACGCCCGCCGACAGGAAACCAAGCAGCAGGACCATCATCGTCAACCAGAACCATCTCGCCCGGTCGACCGGGTCGTAGAGCATCGGGCGCTCGACCTTCGTTCTGCGGTCCACGCGGGCCAACTCGGCCAAGAGTTCGCCCAAGGCTTCGATCCGCACGAATCGCCCGCCCTGCTCAGCCGTCGCCTCAGCCGCCTCGCGCAACAATGCCAAGTTGGCCGTGGGCGTCTTGAATTCGAGGTCGAAGCGAGCCACGGTGAACCTGCTGTTCGCTTCAAGCCGCTCGCCACCGGCCGGTTCCGCCGTAAATCGCAGCTCGTAATCGCCCGGAATCGTCGGCCGCAAATCGGCCACCCACACTCCCGCTTCACGCTCGATCCGGACCGGCGTCTCGGTTCCGTCGGGATCGACCAGCATCAGTTTCACCTGCACCGCGGCGCCCGGGTCGTTCTCGACGCCGCTCAGACCGGCGTCGGGGAAAACAGGCGTTATGCGCGGAAACGCCGCGTTGGTCGTCGCGCCGATCTTCGTCGGTGTGCTCGTACTCTATGGGTCGCTCATTCCGTTCCGGTTTTCCTG
>JADFOB010000063.1 GCA_022563055.1 Planctomycetota bacterium | reverse complement strand
ACCTTACAGTATCCGTCGATGGCTGATCCGGAGGGCAATCACTCGTTCCTCGTCTACGTGGAGGATCACGGCGAGCCGGGTGCCGGGTTTGACCGGTTCTGGCTTCAGACCTACGACAAGGATGGCAATATCATCCTCGACCTGTCGATCGACGATACCGCGACGGGCAATGCCGAAACCATCATCGGCGGCAACATCGTCGTGCCGCACGAACAAAGCGGTACAAGGTAACAGGGTGTAACACCGGCTAAGCTAGGCCTCTAATGTCGAGCGATAGCTGGACCGCCCTTTGGCCAGCTTACTTTGGAGGTCGCCCCGTCCGTGGGGCGACCTCCTCTCTATGCGCGCCGTGCTAATCGCCACGACATTGTGCGTCCAGATAAGGCAAGCATGTTCGGCAGGAGCCAGTCCTGCCGGGAAAGGAACCAGACTTCCGTAGTTTGGACGGCAGCCGTGTTATCCACACCGACATTCTGAACTTTCGCGCGCGAGTTCTCGCCATCATCCCCATTGTTTGCCCAGAATCCAAGCTCGAACTTGTTGGGCTCACGTCTTGTGAGTCTCGTCGAGAGTTGCTGAGTGAGCGACGACCGCCATGATTGAGGCATGACTTCAACGACTCGAACTCTGCGCAGATATGATCATCGCCTCCGCGATCTTGTCCGATCGTCTCGCCGGTCACACGTCCCTGGTCAATCCGGGCGAGACGCTCGACCACCTGCTGGGGTGAGTACCTCTGCATCACGCCTTCCTTGTACTCCTTCCAGTCGACGGTGTTCTTCTCGAGCCACTCCTCGGATATGCACGCTTGGGGATACCGCTTCATCAACACGTGAGCGATGGCGTTGAGGTAGCTGATGTCGCCGTTGAGCGTGGGGATGTGATAGCTGTTGCGCGGGTTGATGTCTTCCAGACCGATGACCGTTCCGGTTCTTCGAGGATCAGCGACGCTCGTGGGGATGTCGCGCTTGCGCTTGTGGTCAGCCACGCGCCAAAAGAGGATCGGGTGCGCCTCGCGGGCGTTGTGTCCCCAGAACGTGATGAAGTCCGCCTCTTCGATGTCTTCGTAACTTGTCGGCGGCGCATCCGAGCCGTAGGAGTGGAAATACCCCGTGACCGCCGACGTCATGCACATCCGTGCGTTGGCTTCGATCGAATTGCTGCCGATGACGCCCTTCATCAACAGGTTTTCGATGCACTGCGCTTCCATGGTGAGCTGGCCCGAGCCGTTAAGGCCGACGGCGTTGGGTCCGTTCTTCTTGACGATCTCCACGATCTTTTGGGCCACGATCTCTTCCGCCTCTTCATAGCTCACTTCGCGGAAGACATCGTCATCGAATCGACCTTTGCTGCCCGAAATGTGTCCCCGCAGCGCGTCACTCATATCACGGCGCACCAACACCTTTCCGAGCCGGTCGCGGTAGATCGGCTCGTGTGCGTTGAGCCCCTTGATGCACTGGATACCGCGGTTGGTGGGGTGCTTCTTGTCCGGAACCATACCCACGACTTTGCCGTTTTCGACCTTGATCAGCGTGCCGCAGCCCACCCCGCAGTAGGGACAGGCCGCCTGTAGGAGCTTGATACCCTTTGGGGCGCCCGCGCTAGCTTTGGCCACTTCCTGGGCTTCGATGAACTCCTCGGGAAGCAGGCTCGTGGCTGCTACCGCCACACCGGTTCCCGCCGCCATCTTCATAAACTTACGACGGTCGAATCCCTCGCCGTGCTTGACCATTCGATGGATCGTGCACACGGGCGCCGGTGAATCGGGTTCCACAACTTTCCGTTTCTTATTACTCATGGTTCTTGCCTCCCTAGGTCGATTGGCGATTGAGGATTGAGGATTGAGGATTGTCAAGTTCCAATCTGCAATCCTCAATCGCCAATCGACCTTCCGACGTTTTCCTCCGACTGCTCCGCCGGGAGCGTCATGGGCGACGGAGCCAGGTCTGACCAACGACGCATGTACGAGACGATATTGTCGATATCATCCGCGCTCAGATCGGACAGGCCGTGAGTGCCTATGCCGAAGGAGCGCATGGCTGTCCCCGTTCGGCCACGGACAATCGTCGCCTGCAACACCCCGTCCGTCGCCGCCGCCAGGAATCCCTGGTTATTCAGCTCCGGCGCCCACGATCCTTTTCCTTCCACACCGTGGCAACCGACACAGTTGGATTCAAACAGCTCTTTCCCTTTGGCCAGATCCCATGGCACCACAAAGCGGTGCGGAATCTCCCCGCCGAACGGTGGTGCGTACTCCCAGGAGCGCAGATACGCAACGACGTCGTTGATCTCGTCACTGCTCAGGGCGAGGATGGATTGCGGTCCGCGCTTGACCGGGCGCATCTCCGTCCCGCTCCGTCCCAGCGCCAGGGTCGCCATCAGGAAACCGTCGGAAGCGAATCTCAGCAGATTCGGATTGGAAAGGGCCGGACCGCTGCCGCCCTGACCTCGGTCTCCGTGGCAACCGGAACAGTTGGGAATGTAGACGAGGGCTCCCTTCTCGGGACGACCGTACGGCGTCTTGGCCACGCGAGCGACTTGCCCCTCGTCCAGGCGTTGTCGCAAACGCAAGAAGGCGATGATGTCCTCGATCTGCCGTTCGCTCAACTCCGAGATTCCCTGCCCACCCTTGCGGAAACCCAGCATCTGCGTGCCTTCTTTGCCATGGGTGATCCATTCGCGCAACATCACATCGGTCGCCCTGGCGAGGAATAACGGGTTCGTGAGTTGTGGGCCAATCGCCCCCTCTCCGTCGGGTCCGTGACACCCCGCACAATGCCCGGCGTACAATTGGCGCCCCGCATCCCAGTCGCCACGGGGTACGCTTTGCGCATGCCACTCCGGCGGTTTGCTCGGCTGTGTCTGCCAGGTGCGCATGAACCGGATGATCGATGCGATGTCTTCGTTGGACAGATGCCGCCAGGATGGCATACCGGTTCCCGGTCGGCCCTCGATGATCGTCCTTACCAGGTAGGAGTCCGGAACGACGGTCAGAAACGCCTGCGTGTTGACCGACGGACCCAGATCGCCGGAACCGTCAAGACCGTGACACATCACGCAGTTGGCCTTGTAGAAGATGCGCCCGTACTCGACCTTCACGTCGCGCGTCTCATCACCCGACAAGAGCGCAAGTGTCCCCTCGACGTCGCTCTTGTGCGGCTGCCACGAGCGAATGAACGCCAGCAGATCGCTGATCTCTTGGGAGTTGAAGTCTCGCCAGGCCGGCATAGCGGTGTTGGGCCTGCCATACAAAATGGTGTCTCGCAGGAAAGCGTCCGACGCGACAGCCAGGAAGGTAGGCGAGTTAAGCGAGTTTCCCATCCCGCCCTCGCCGCCGGCACCGTGGCAGGAGGCACAGTTCGAGCGGTACAGAGCACCGCCCACCCATGCATCGCCGCGAGAGGAGTCCACGCTCTTGCGGTCAGGAACGGGTTTCTCCCAACTGCGAATGAAGTCGACCAAAAGCGTGATCTCATCCTCGCTGAGCCCGCCCTTCTGTGACCAGGCAATCATCTTCGTTCCGGGTCGACCATCTTTGATGATCAAACGCAGGTAGTCATCGCTGATCACCCCCAGCGTGTCGCCGTGGTTCAGCGAGGGCACCACGACGTCGATCTCGCTTCGGCGCTCGACGACAATGCTCCGGACATCCCAGTCGTGTCCCCAAGGATCGGCGTTCCGAGGCCACAGTCCCTCACGCATCGTCGTGCCCGAGCCCTCGGCTCCGTGGCAGGCGGAGCAGAACATCTGATAGAGCGTCTCCCCCCGCACCGCCGCACCGGGGGAAAGATCCGTCGTCTTGGACCTCGGCAAATGGCTTGCCGGAGCGTCCTTGCGGTGCAGACCCATCATGTACAGGCTTAGCGCGCGGGCCTCCTCCGGCGCCAGATCCAACACCGGCATCTCCGTTCCCGGCGACACCTCCAGTGGGAACATGAAATGTTCGTAGAGCCATTGCTCGACCGTATGCTCGCCCTGCACGTGGCTGAAATCGAATTCGTGCTTTGTCTTATCGCCGACGTGGGTCAAATCGGGTCCGAGCACGCCGCCGCGACCCCGGTATTGATGACAACCCAAGCATCCCAGTTCAACCACAAGGCGCTTCCCCCGCGCGAGCCTATGGGCACCGGGCAGCGAACGGAAAAGAGACGCCCCGGTGATCGGGGGCCTTTCCCTGCGCGCGTGGCCCTCGCTACCGGAGGCAACCGGCGAATCCTCTTGCCGACCAAACAGGTCCAACTCGTGGTGGCAGCGACCGCAGCTCGTGTAGACAGCCTCTCCGCGCAACATGGGCGTATCGATGTGCGGAGTGGGCTCGCCGTCCTTGCGCCAACCGTGGGCAGCCTCCCTGGTCGTCGCACGCCCCCGCCCGCTGTGGCAAACCGTACATCCGAACTTCTCCGGCGGATGGTGTTGCAAGAGATCACCCGGATGCAGACGAAGCGCGCCCGTAGCATCCGCCATGCGCGGGTTTTCCACACCCAGGTGACAGGTCGTGCATCGATCGATGGAGTCCAGCGCGGGCAAGTAGAGCTGTTTGTGTCCGATGGGGAAACCGGCGGCAACGCGGCGCTCGGCGTCCGTGGTAGCGGAGCTTGCCAGCTTCGCTCGATAGTCCACTTGCGTCGATCGCCACTCACCGCGGAAGTTCTCGACATAAGCGGCTCTGCCCAGAACCGCAAGGGTCGCCAGGGAACTCCCCAGCAAAGCCACCTTCATCACGGTGATTTGTCGCTGAACCATATTCGTTCTCAGAGTGCCCGCGCGAAAACCGAGTCAAAGGTCATAGGGGAAATGCGGAATGCGGAATGCGGAATTCCAGATGCGTCCGCATTCCCAATCCCGTATTCTCCGTGGACCTTCGACCTTGCCGAACGTCCAACGCCCCGTGAATCCGAAGCGTTCCATCGTGATCGCGCCGACCGGACAGCGCTCGGCGCACAGGGCGCACCGGATGCACTTCGTCTCGTCTTTGATAATCGCCGAATGCGCCGATAAATCCGTGTCGCCGTAGCGCTCCCGCAGTAGATCCCCAAGCCCGTCATCGCCCACCAAGCGGTCGCACGACACCAACTGCAGGCAAAGTTCCGGACAGACGTCCGCACAACCGCCGCATAGAATGCACTTGTTGGAATCGAAGATCGTGTTGACGCCGCAATCCAGGCAGCGGCACGCCTCCATTACCGCCAACGACTCGCTGTAGCCGCACTCCACGACCGCAGCCTGGCTCACCTTGCGCTGCCCCACGTCCGCCGCCGGGATCTTCGTTCGCGGAAGTTTTTCGTAGTCCTGCTCGCGTGTGTAGTCGGCCAGATTGAGTTGCACGAACTCATAACCGGCTTCAAGCGGCGCACCCGACAGATACGCATGCACCGCCCGGGCACATTTCTTCCCGCTGGCTACGGCGTCGATCAGCAGTCGAGGCCCATAGGCAATATCGCCCGCGACAAAGACGTCCTTCGCCGTGGTCCCCAACGCCTCCTGATCGCACTCGATCTGCCCTCGCTCGGTCAGGTGAATGTCTCCGTCGGGGTCGATGAACGAAAGGTCAGGCTGCTGTCCGATGGCCCACAGAACCGCGTCGGCCTCGATCAGCGTCGTGTCCTGCGAATCGAATTGCGGCGCGAATCGGCCCTGCTCGTTGAAGACACTCAGGCAACGTTTGAACAGCACGCCGCGCACTTCGCCCCGCTCGCCCCGCACAACCTCGACGGGACCAAGCGACGGGTGAAGCTGCACACCTTCTTCCTGCCCTTCGAGAATCTCGACATCGTCTGCGGGCATCTCGTCGATACTCTCGAGGCAGCACAGGTGCACCTCGACCGCGTTCCTGGTGAAATTCCGGCCCCGCGAGGCCGGGGTTGACGAAACGGGGACATAAGAGTAAGTTACTAACTGGATATCAGCGGTGATACCAAGCCGGGTAGCCCGACAACGGCGAACCGGCTGGCGTTCCGTCGGGCGAAGCCCGTCCTACACTGCTCGCCCAGGCACCGGAGGCGGTTTTCAGGGCGTAAACGTGTTAAACCCGCGACCGGCCATGTCTACGGCAATCCGGTGAGGCGGGTGCGATCCCGCGCCTTGACTCGCGGGGGGGAGATTGCGTCATGATGCGTACGACGATGTCGGAGTTGGAGATTCCCGATGCGACGCCGCGCAGGGCGGCGATCGGGAACAACGCTACGCCTGCGGCACGTCTGGACGCCGCGGCTGAATGGCGCCACTGGCTTACCGGGTTGACCATCGGGCTGTTGCTCTACGAGGCTCTCACCGGGCTGGCGATTTACCTCCTGCCGTTTTCGGTGCTGAATCAGTTGGGCGTGCTGTGGCATACGCTGATCGGCGTAATCAGCATTGTACCCATCGGATGGTATCTCGGTCGTCACTGGTACCTGCGCTTCCGCACCAAGTTCAACCACTATCAATTGCTGGGCTATCTGTCGGCGGTGTTCCTGATCGCCCTGTTTGTGAGCGGCTTTGTCTTAACCTGGCAGGCCGCGTTAAGCGTGCGAATCAGTTACGCGTGGTCCCAGGTACACCTCGTCACCGGGTTGGCCTTCGTCGTCGCCCTGCTCGTACACACCGTGATGCTCTGGGTTCGCAAGATCAACGCAGCCGAGGCGGTGGCCCAGATGCGTCGAGGCAAGAAATCGTTCCTGCTCCAATCCTCGGCCGCCGTCTGTGTACTGATCGTCCTTCACGCCGGTTCGCTGGCGTTGTACCGGGCCCCAACGGTGCACAACGAGTTTCCGGACGATTACAGTTGGAAGTACGGGGAGGATCGCCCGTTTGCCCCGAGCCTGGTGCGCAAGCCCATGTAGAGTGCGCCAATGCCAACCCCGACCGCTGCCATCGCCACTGCCCCCACCCACTCAGCCAGCACAACGAGCACGACGGCGACTGCGAGGGTGACGAGAGGCACAAGGAACGCTGGCCAGGCGGGAAGAGAGAGGACATCCCGAGCTCGTTTCTGCTGAAGCAGACTGCTCTGCGCCTCGAGCGCCGTCCTTCGG
>JADFOB010000062.1 GCA_022563055.1 Planctomycetota bacterium | reverse complement strand
GTGTCACGAAGCACCCCATTCTTGTTGACCGGAGCGGGAGTGTCAAGGACGCGGTGAGCAGGGCGCCGCGGGAGGGTGCGTGATACTACCGGCGGCCCGCCGGTCGGGATATCGAAACGGGCGCCAACATGGATGCGCCACGCAATCAGAGCCCCGAGCGTCAGCGAGCGGGTTGTCTCGTGCGAGCGGGTTGTCTGGTGCGACGCTGCGATCGGTGATACGCCGCGCTTGCGCTTGGGGCTCGGATCGGTGGGGCAGGATCCGCACGGCTGGAAAGCCTGTACGTTATCGTCCTACGGCGACGATCTGATGTTGCGTACGGATGAAGAGCGTGCCGTTGGAGATGGCTGGACTGGCCATGCAGATTCCACCCATCTCGTTGGAAGCCAGCAGCTTATACTCGTTGCCCGCTTTGACGACGTGCACATCGCCGTCCTCGCTGGTGAAGTAGACGTTCCCACCGGCTGCGACTGCGGACGCGGTGTAGTTCGCTCCGCCGCCGGCGAGGCGCACGCGATAGTGCCGCTCGCCGGTCCGCGCGTCGGACACCGTCAGTATCCCATTGTCACCACAGACGTAGAGGTTGTGCTCGTAGACGATTGGTGTCGGCATGTAGGAGCCAAAATTCTCGTGCGACCATGCCAGCCCTTTTGGCTTGCTTTCCTCCGTCGGTGTGATGTCGCCTCGGGCATCGGGCTCGATGGCGTAGATCGGCCTCCTGCCGCCGTGGGCGTTCGTCAAGAAGATCAGTCCATCGGCCAGCAGCGGCGTGGGCACCGGCACGTCGCCACCGCCGTGGAGCTTCCATAGTTCCTCGCCCGTGTACAAGTCGTACGCACCCATGTGCTTGTAACCATTCAGAACAAGCTGCGTGCGTCCGCCCACGACGAAGACGTTGGGCGTGGACCAGGCGGAATCCTCGTCCCGCTCCACACGGCGCACTTCGCGCCCGGTCTTAATGTCGAAGGCCGCCCAGAAGTTCGTGTTCTCGCAATCGCACTGAACGATGACGAGCTGATCGTGGATGATCGGCGAGCTGGCGAATCCCCATTGCAGATCGGGTGACCCGGTCGGGCTGGCGTTGAGCAGGCCAAGGTCCTTCTTCCAGAGCAACCGACCGTCCATGTCGAAACAGTACAACCCTTCCGACCCGAAAAACGCGACGATATGTTTGCCATCCGTGGCCGGCGTGCAGTTGGCCGGTGACGCCTTGGGATGCCGCTTGCTCTTGGGCACGCCCGCGCAGATGTCGCGTTGCCAGATCTCCCGGCCGGTGTCGCGGTCAAGGCAAATCATGCCCCAGGTCCAGCCCCCGCTGTCCTTGGCGGAGTAACCCGCCGCGGCTTCCCAACCTGTTGTCAATTCGATCTTGTCCGTCGAGCTGCTGACCGCCGTGGTCAAGAAGAGGCGTTTGCCCCAGATGATGGGGCTGGAATGGGCCAGTCCGGGAATCGACTTCTTCCACTTGATGTTCTTGCCGCTCTTGGCGTTCCACTCGGTGGGCGGGTTCCCGTCACCGATACCGCTGGCCTTGACGCCGCGAAACTGAGGCCAGTTTTCCGCAAGGGTGGTGTTGCTAAAAGCGATTACGAGGAGAAGGCAAAGACTTCCGCTGCTAACCATGGCCGGATGTCCGCGTGGTTTTCGCATGTCGTCTCTCCGAGCGCGTGCTAGGTGCCTGAGAATGCGTCACGGCTGCGCTGATGCCTTCGAGACAGTACACGCGAACCGATCGAGAAGCCACTAACGGGCAGTGGGCGAAGGCACGATGATGCTGGATCATCGCGTCTCGACGCTCGTCCCGCACTCGGAACAAACGCCGGACACATTGCCGGTAAGGTCGTAGCCGCACTTGAGGCACAGACCGAGTTTGCGACGCCGCCAGCGCCGCAATGGGCCGTGAGAGCACGCGACGAAAGGGTAGATTCCGAACAGTGCGATGAAGAGCCACGCCGATACCATCACGCTCCGTGGGTTGCCCTTTGCTGAAGCGTAGTCGACCACGAACCACTTGCCGGCATTGGCCTTCCTGGCCAACACCCAATCGTGGAGGACGAGCGTACCAAGCGATGGAACACGTGACGCCGGCTGGGCATGCACCTCGCTAACCGATCCGCGCCAGTCGTGAGTGTCATATTGGATGACACTTCGCCGCCCGAGCGGATCGGGGAACGCGAACGATTCCACGAGTTCCGTGAACACGAGGCAGCTTCCAGTATACTGAATCGTAACATCCGAAGACGGGATATCGAGCAGGTCCTCGACGTAGAAGCTATTCTGACTCAACATCCACACCCAAAGACCGCCCGTCGCCGCTGCGGCGATTGTCAGCAAGACAATGAGGATCTTCCGGATCATCAATACATCATACGCCGCAACTGGGGACGGGGTGCTGTCGGAACGTCACGGAACGTGAGTGGAAACCGATTCGCGTTTTGGGAGAGCAGAATCCGTTCTTGCGGACCGCGCGCGATATCCACCTGGCGTCTTCTCACAACGCGAATTCGCGCGGGCTTAAGCCCGCGGCTCAGTAGACGATTTCGAGAATCGCACTCATCACCGCCTCCTCCTCAAACCGCGGGCTCAGGCTCTTCACTTTCCGGCGTCGCCGCGAAGACGTTGATCTTCATCCACGCCCGGCTATGCCAGCGCCAGCAGAGGAAGATGGCGGTGATGGCGATCAATGCGGTAGCCGCCAACCACGGACCCAACGAACCGAGTTCGGGATAGGCTCCGACAATCCACCATGCGACACCGATCAGAACGATCCAGGTGCTGGCCACCATGAAGACAGCCGGTATGAACGTATCGCCCGCGCCGCGAAGGGCGCCGTCGTAGGTGATGCCCAGAGCGTCGAACAACTGGAAGACGGCTGCACAGGTCATGATGCCGCCGCCGATGTCCACGACGACGGGATCATCGTTGAAAATAGCGATCAGTTCATGCCGGAAGATCACATAGATCGTGGACAGGATGCCCAGATAGGTCATCGTGATGATGGCGGCGTAACGTGTTTCGCGCATCGCCCGTTCGGGATTGCCCGCACCGATCGACTTACCCACCAGGGCTGTCAGGGCTTGACTCATGCCAAGCATCGGCATGAACCCGATCCGCATGTATTGCCAAGCGGTGTTGGTAGCCACCAGATGAACCGTGCCGAACTTGGCACCGACGAGAATGTTGATGAAGATCGCCCAGACGGCGACCTCCGAGACCCAGTGCAGGCCCGCCGGCAGACCATAGCGCAGGACTTGTTTGATTTTCGCCCAGGAGGGCTTCCAGGTACTCCGTGAGCAAAAGGTTTCATCCACCGAGGGGAGCAGCAGCGCGAACATCAGTCGCACAGCCCGGTAGCTGACCCCGACAAGCGTGCCCCAGGCTGCCCCCGCGATGCCCATCGGCTCGAAGCCCAGATAGCCGAAGATGAGTACGGCGCTGACGGCGAAGTTGATGACGTTGGCTTCGATGACCGACCAGGTGGTTACCCACGGGCGATGTATGCCGATGAAAAACCAACCCAGCGCCGCCGCCGCGACGGTCGGTCCGGTCGTCAATAAGGCGACGTGGGTGTAGGCGATCTCAAGATCCTGGACGGCCGGGGCATGGCCCATCAAGGCGATCAGTGCGGGGAGCATCGGACGAGCGGCTACCGCGAGGATGCCGACGAGAATCGCCACGTAGACGCCTTGCCAGGCGTAGCCGCTGCATTCGCGATAACGCCCCTTCCCCATCGCCTGCGCCGCAAACGTGCTGACCAGGGAGACCGTCCCCATGCCCATAACAATGTAGGACCACATGATCAGTTGGGCCGGTAGGATCGCCGCCTGAGCCGCCTCCAGATCCAAGCTCGCGATCATCGCGTAGTCGACCACGTCCATCAGCGCGCGCGAACTGGTCGTGATCACGACCGGGACAGCCATGGTGACTACGTTGCGCAGCTCGGCGCGGCGAGTAAGAAGGTCTAGCGACATACGTCTGGTGGTCCATCCGACCGTTCACGATCGTCCAACACCCACGAGTCGCGGGATTGTGCATGGTTATGCGGTTCAGATCAATCCGGCTTTGCATTTCGGTTTCCCTGTAGCGTCCACCCCCCGTGGTGGACGTAGAGAGGCAGTTCGGTTTCACCGTTCTATGGCCGCCACGGGGGATCCCGGCGCGCCGGGACTACTTGTCTTGCGGAGCATCGTAGGGCAGGTGGTTGTTCCGATTCCCTCGGAACGTTCACCTGCCTCCTTGGCAAAAGGCAGGTCAACGCTCCGCCTTCGGCGGACCAACGACCTGCCCTACGGGTTTGGGCATCGCCCAAGATGAGCTACGGTCGATGCCACTCTTCACAGGCGGCACAAAGCGGTGTGGGATCGAACTCTCCGGCGCGGTGGGACGCCCGAACGTGTTGGAAGGGCTCGGATCGCCAGAGCTGCTCGAGCGAATGCTCACCAAGGCGTCCCACGGCATGGTGCCCGTGGATATCCTGGTCGCACAGGACCACCCGGCCATCCGCCAGCACCATGCACCTCGAGCGAATGCGGCCACAGCCGATCCGCGCTGCGGGTGCCATTGGGGCGGCACTTCGATCCTCGCACTGACCGGCATAATGGGAACACGCCGAGATGCTGACCGCTCCGCCCCGCCGAAGCCAACCGTCGTGGAACTCGTCCAGCTCATGCACATTATCGCGAGCCTTGGTCATGTCCGGGAGCGTGATGGGTTGGACACTGCGGTGCTCCTGGCGGACGGCGGCAAGTCGGTCGAGACGCTTTAGCACATCGGCGAGATCAGCCTTCGATGGATCATGCGGCGATTGAACCAGGCTATAGGTCGTAGCCGTCCAGGCATCCAACGTCACTTGCAGCACGTCCACACGGTTCGCTATCATCGCCTCGATGTGCTCGTCGGTCAGGTTCGCCGCCGTCGTTCGCACGGCGAGCCCGTAGATCCGGCGCCCCTGGGATGGTGCTTCACGAATCGCCCGCAAAACGGCTGAAAACTGTGGATGTTGGAGCGGATCACCCAAACCGCCCAGCACGATCAGTGCGTCGTCAAACCGGCAAAGTTCGGCCGCTACCTGCCCCACGACGTCGGGGTCGATCGGACCGCGTCGCTCGATGCGCTCGCCGCGTGGTCGCAGCAGCGCTTCGGGAAAGGGGTCGTCCGTGGTCAGCTCGATCTCGACTTCTCGTGGCAGCGGCTCGTCTTGAGAAACCTGGTATCGCGCAAGCCATCGCCCGATGCACGCGGCATCGGGATCATCGTGCTCATCCAGAATCGCTGCAACGGCGGCCAACGACCGGTCGGTGTCCACCACCACACGGCCAACCGCGTAACGCACCTCGGCGGCAACACCGTAACAACAGGGCTGGACGATGAGGTCTTTCTCCGGACTGTCGGGTTTGTAGCCGAACACCCATCCGACGGGGCTGTTCTTCTCTTGCAGTTCCTTAACCAGGCTGGCGTCCAGCAGAACTCCGGCCACACCGGGTGGAGCCTGCGCAAAAACCAGACGCACGTCCTCGCCGAGCGAGCTGCGATGCTGGATCATCTGATCGGCGAGTGCCGGATCGATCAGGGGCGAAGCCGCCGGGATGCTGAGCACGGTATCACACTCGACCGTCTGAAGCAGGCCTTCGATGATCCGGCAATCGGTGTGCTCATCGAAGCTCGTCGTTCCTCCGATACCCCCGCGCCAGCCGTCAAGCGACCATTTGCGCGCGGTCTGCACGAGCTGTCCCCACGGACTCGGCCCGGCATCGTGGCGGTGCAACTGTGCTCGGGTTCCTTTGAGGATATCGGCGCAGCGATCGAACTGGGCGGAAGGGCACAACACGTGCACGCCGTCGATCCGAGTCGCCCGGCTGATGCGCTCGACCGTCCGGCGCAATACCGGCTTGCCGTGAAGATCATCCCCCAGGCGACTCGCCGTGCCAAGCGATGTCACCTCGAGGTCAACCTGGATCGTCGCGATCGTCTTCATTCGTTCGCCATCGCTCGTTTGATGCGCCGCCTGGCCTCGATGAGGAAGGGTTTTACCTCCTTCGTACCGTCGCGTACGGAGGTGATGAACTCGATGTCCCGCTCGATCTGGCGGCGGGCACGATCGGTGTCACTCGTCTGCTGGGCGCTGATGCGCCGATCAGCCGAGAAGCGCCGCAGCTCGGCTGTCTGCATGGCCGCATTGACGATCCGGTAGGCGCGGCTCTCCTGGGAAACCCGCGTGCGAAGCTCGTCCACGCGCACCAGGCGCCGGTTGAAACGCGTCGGATCGTCCAGCAGGCCGTTGAGCTCATCCAGGAGTGTCAAGATCTCGTCACAGAGGGTGACGGCTGCGTCAAATTCCTCGATCCGGAGCACCAGCTCGTCATCCGCGGCTTTGAGCTTGGATGGGTCGCGCCATCGCGTCGTCTTGCGATAGGCGAATCGCTTGGGGTCGATCGGCTGTTGACAGAAACTCTCGACCGCTTCGGCCAGGGTCATGGTCCGGGTTCCTCGGATTCGTGCACCACCCTCGGTGGCGTTGATGACACGGGCCGGCACTTGCGCGATGTCCTTCTCGAACTGTTCGAGGTAGGTCAGCAGGAGTTCGTCGGTATACAGTTCGCCGCCCATGGAAGCGGGCACGCGGCGAAGGATGGGCCGGTTGCGAACGATGCGATCCCATTCCTTGTGCTCGATGGTGTTGAACCGGTTCAGCTCGCTCCGCCACACCTGGTGAATCTCGACACCGGGTACGTAGAACACATGTCCGGTGTAGGCCAGATCCTGCCCGACAAAGATGATCGGATCGCAACCCATGTAGACAGCCAGGTAAAACGCCAGGTGTGAGACGGTGGCGCCGGCTTTGAGTCCACCCCGGCTGCCGAGCTCGTCGCCGATCACCAGGTGGGCCCAAGGACTGTCGAGCAGTGAGATGGGGCCTGGGTAGGCGTCGATCACATGCCAGGTCGCCTTGGGTTCCGCCACGAGGTGAACGTCGCGAAGATCGCCCACACCTTCGAAGAACTTGCGCGACATCTCGTGAACATCAGGG
>JADFOB010000061.1 GCA_022563055.1 Planctomycetota bacterium | reverse complement strand
CCGTCTTCATGTAGCGTCCGCCCCCCGTGGCGGACGTCACGGCGACGTGCGGTCTCCCTTGTCCCTGAATCTGTGGCACACCTTTTGGCGACCCCTCGGCGCTCGCTATATCGCGCGGGCTCAAGCCCGCGGCTCGGTGTCGTGTATCTGCCGATTGGGTTGCGTCGGCGCCACTTATCCTCGCTCCCTGCTCCAGTTGGTCACGTCATCCTCGGTTCCGTAGATGGCATCGGGCCCCGCACCGATGAGCAGGTAGCTATCCTTACGGACCGGTTGATTCCGTCTCCTCACGTTGGTGTCCAGGATAAACCGCGTGAAGGAGTGCTCGTAGTCATCCGAGGTGAGCAGCACGTTGACGCCCGCGCTCAGCTCGGCCTTGATCGGCACGGCTCCCGCTGGGACGACCGAAATATAGTGTGTGTGGCCATGCTGATCCTGAGACGCGCCGAAGTCGGCACCGTCGCCGGCCAACGCAGCGCCGGTCGAACCGGTGATGATGGCGTTGTCCTCCTGGCGATAGATTCCCGGTGCTTCGTCGGCGCCCGTGGTCATCGTTAGTGCTGCCTTGTTGGCTTTGTAGTAGAGAATCGGATGATCCCACGGATCGACGAAGACGAACTGATCGGCTGTCGCTGTGTTCTCGAACTGGGAATCCCAGTTGACGATCTTCCCGGTGTCGACCAGCTCTCGAAGGGTCTTTGCCTGTTCCTTCATCTTGTCGGATACGAAACCCGATCCTCCATAGCGTGCCCGCAGCGCCTGGGCGTCGTCGTCGAGTTCGTACGCACCCTTCTGCCCGGCGTGCGTATCGTCGGACCACCGGCCATCGCGATTCAGATCGACAAACCCGGGCGGACCCAGCAGATCGGCGCCGAGCATGGCGTGAACAAGGAGATGGGCGCCGGCGATCCAAATGTCGGGGTCCGCCATGGCGGATTCGTTCGTCGGATCGGCGATCATGTGCGGGTTGTCGGGTGTGTCTCCCGCGGAGGGCGGATAGGAACCGCCGAGACTCTGTTCCCCACGGAACGCCTCGAGGCCCGTATCGAGCGCACTTAGCTGGCTGCTCGCCTGGGCCACCTGCGCGCTGCTGCGTACGTGACCGACGGCGGGAAGCAGGATCGCCACCAGGATTCCGATGATGGCCATCACCACCAGCAGTTCCACCAGCGTGAACGCGCCGCTGGGCGCTCTTGTTCGTTGGATTCTCATGTTCTAAATTCCTCACCCCGCAAACCTGCCGGGTCATTCTTACTCGGTGCCAAGCGGGAAGTTGGCTACGTCATCCGCCGTGCCGTACAGACCGTCGACACCCGCGCTGATCAACAGGAAGGTGTCGGCGTTGACCGGTTTTAGCGGTGTGGCGGACTCGATGCTCTCCTCCTGATCGAGCTTTCCTTGAAGCTTTCGGACGATCGAGCGATCAAGAATGTACCGCGCGAACGTCCTTCGGTTGTCGGGAATCATGAGTTCGTCGGCCGCCAGGTCGTGCCCGATCTCCGAAATCGCGTGGTCGCCGCCGCCGCCGAAATTCCAACCGTCACCTCCGTCCGCTCCTCGGAGACTGAGGCCGGTGAATCCCCAATTGTCCTGATGGAAGTAATAGGGCGGACCCTCCTGCTGGACCCCACCCGTATAGGTGTTGTCCTCATCGCGGAGCCCTTCACACAGATTCGAGGTTCGACCGAACTTGTTGGCGGCGTAGTAGAGAATGGGTTGATCGAACGAATCCACGAAAACGGGCAGCTCCTTCATGTCATCCCAGTCGGGCCAAAGACGCGCCATGTTGGACGGCGGCCTACCACGGAGGTCCATCGTGCGAATCGTCTTGATACCGTCGGGTTCCAGGTAGAACTGCATGCGGGTGAGGGGCTGATTCTCATAGGCCTGCGCCGTGTACCACATCCAGGGCTGCTTTCGCAGGATCGGAGGTACGGAACGCTTGCTGACGTAGCCGAGTTGATCGACTCCCGTCAGCATCGCGGGAAGCCAGTGAGCACCGGACACCACCGGCGGGTTGGACTCCGACTCGGGATCCAGGAAGGGGAACCCTCCCCGAAACGCCTCGAAGGAGTAACCCGGGATCTTGGGATGCGCAAAAGAAGGTGGATAGCCGTTGGTATGGGGGAAATCTCGCTCATTGTCGTTCTTAAAGAGTTCCAAAGCGGTTCCGATCGCCCTGATGTTGGTGTTCGTCGTGCTCTTCTTGGCTGCGTTGCGCGCGGAGTTGAGCGACGGCACGAGGATTGCGATCAGCAGCGAGATGATGAACACGACGGTGAGTAGTTCGATCAGCGAGAAGGCCACCGCCCTTGGCGCACGGCAAACCCCCCGACGCACGATCGAGCAGGTTGGAGCCAACGTTTGAGCCGTCATATCGGGTTCTCCTTACAGATCGCCACGGAACACGCGGGCACCGGCGAGGCGAGGTTAGTCCTGGACCGATGAAATGAGCGCCACCAACGGAAGGAACAGCGCTAGGACGATGAACCCGACGACCGTGCCCAGGACGATAACCATGATGGGTTCAAGCAGCGATACCAGACTCTCGATCACGACGTCGACTTCCTCGTCGTAGTTGTCCGCGATCTTCAAGAGCATCTTGTCGAGTTCGCCCGTCTCCTCGCCGACGTCAATCATGTTGACCACAAGGTTGTCCACGACCTTGGCGGCGCGAAGCGGGTTGGAGAAACTTTCGCCTTCGCGGATCGAGTCGTGAACCTTCTGGAGCGCTCGACCGAAGACCTCGTTGCCGGAAGTTTCACGCGTGATGTTGATGGCTTCGAGGATCGGTACCCCGGCGTTGATCAGCGTTCCGAGGGTTCGCGTGAAGCGCGCTACGGCTGTCTTGCCGACCAACATGCCGAGAATCGGCAACCGCAAGGCAATAACATCGACGACATATCGTCCACCTCGGGAGCTTCGGATAAGCTTGAAGAGCATGACAATCCCAACCGGTGCGAACAGCACAATCGCCCAGCCCGGCGGCGTACCGCTGACAAACCAGGTGGACGTGTGCAGCAGGATCAGGGTCAGGGTCGGCAACGTAATGCCGAAGTCCTCGAAGATCTCCTTGAACTTGGGAATCACGAAAATCATGATGCCCGCGACAATGCAACCGGCGAAACCGATCACGACGATCGGGTAGATCATGGCGCCGATGATCTTCCGCTTGAGCTTCTGCGCCTTCTCCATGAACTCGGCCAGTCGCTGGAGAATGACGTCGAGCACACCACCGGTCTCACCGGCTGCCACCATGTTCACATAAAGGCGGTCAAACGCTCTTGGGTGCTTCGAAAAGGCTTCGGACAGCGTCGATCCTCCCTCGATGTCCTCCGAAACACTGCCGAGGATATTCTTCATCGGTCCGGGCCTCTGCTGATCCTGGAGGATGGTCAGACTACGCAGGATCGGTAGGCCGGCATCTTGTAGTGTGGAGAGCTGACGAGTGAATTGCGTAACCGCTTTGGAGCTGATGAGGCCAAAGCCGGCGCCCTTGGATTTCTTGCCGGTCGTCTTGGCCCGCGCCTTGGCGCCGCCCTTCTCACGGATTCGCGTCGGGAAGTAGCCCAGGTTTCGGATTTTGGCAAGGGCGTCCTCGGTGGAGGCCGCCTCGATCTCGTCCTTGACCTCCTGCCCCGCCTGGTTCATGGCTTCGTACGCAAAACTCGGCATGACTCATTCCTGTTGCGAGCTACTGCTCGAAGATCGTCTCCTTCACGACCTCGTCGATCGTCGTGACGCCGTCGTAAAGGGCGAGCAATCCCGACTCGCGAAGCGTTCGCATTCCGTGTTTGATAGCCTCACGCCGAAGGATCGACGTCGAAGCGTTCTGCATGATCAACTCTCGTATCGGGTCGTTGAACACCATGAACTCGTAGAGCCCCACTCGTCCACGATAACCGGTTCCGTTGCAGTAATCACACCCCTTGCCGTAATAGAATTTCTGGTCGCCCACGTCCTCGGGCCTCAGGGCGACCTGCATGAGCAGGTCTTCCGTCGGATTGTACTCCTCTTTGCAATTGGTACAGATCCGACGCACAAGGCGCTGGGCCACGACGGCTTCCATCGTGGCTGTAATCAAAAACGACTCGATCCCCAGGTCCATCAGACGCGCAACGGCGGAAGGGGCGTCGTTCGTGTGCAGGGTCGTGAGAACCAAGTGTCCGGTCAACGAGGCCTGTACGCTGATCCGTCCCGTTTCGAGGTCTCGAATCTCGCCGACCAGAATGATGTCCGGATCCTGCCGCAGGAAGCTCCGCAAAGCGCGCGCGAACGTGAGGCCCACTTCCGTCCTGATCTGGGTCTGCACCAGTCCGTCGATGTCATACTCTACAGGATCCTCCGCGGTGAGGATTTTGACTTTCGTGGTGTTCAGCTCCGACAAAGCGGCGTAGAGCGTCGTGGTCTTCCCGGAACCGGTGGGTCCGGTGTTGACGATGATTCCGTTGGGCTTTTGGATGAGCTGGCGGAAGATCTCAAGGTCGTCCTCGCGCATTCCAAGCTTGTCAAGGTTCAACTGGACGTTCGAGCGGTCAAGCACGCGAAGCACGACGCTTTCGCCGAACATGGTCGGGAGCACCGAGACACGCAAATCGATCGGAGAGCCCTTGAGCTGTAACTGGATCCGGCCGTCCTGCGGCAACCGCCGCTCGGCGATGTCCAGGTCCGCCATGACCTTGATTCGCGACGAAATCGCCAAGGCGATGTAACGCGGCGGCGGAACCATCTCGTAGAGCACACCGTCGATTCGGTATCGGAGCTTGTACTCATCCTCGAACGGCTCGAAGTGGATGTCGCTCGCCTTGTCCTTGATCGCCTGGAGCAGCACCAGATTCAGGAGCTTCTTGACGGGGTTGAGGTCCATCATCTCGCGCAGCTCAGCCAGGTCGATGCTGTCGCCGCGGTCCTGGAACTTGGCGAGATCCTCGTCCTCGGCAAGTTGGTCGATGAGGTTGCTGATCGACTCCTGCTCCCCCTCGGGATAGAAGCGATCCAGAGCAGCCTGTAGCTCGGCGGGCGTGCAGAGCGACGCCTTGATGTCATAGTCGAGGAGTGTTTTGAGATCGTCGGTGGCGACAAAGTTGTCCGGATTGTCCAGCGCCAGCGAGAGGAGGTTGCGCTCGGTATCGAGGTCGTAGGGGACGACGCGGTAGGTGTTGGCCATCAGAGAAGTCATCACCGCGAGCACCTCGGGGGGAACGTCTATTTTGCCCAGCGCGATGGGTTCCATCCCAATCTGTGCTGCCAGGGCGAGGTTGAGATCCTCCTCGGTGATGTGGCCCAGTTCGACCAGGATGGCACCGATGGGTCCGCGGCGTTCTTTCTGAATGTCGAGGGCCTCGTGCACCTGCGCCCGGCGCAGCTTGCCCATCTTGATGAGAACTCGCCCGAGCTGCCTTCCACGGAGCTGGTCGATCGAGGGCATCTTACGCGCGCGGGTGGATTTTTCCGGTGCCCGTCCACCTCCTTCCTGCTTGGTTGCAGTTGAATCACTCATCAACGCAGTCCCTTGGGCTCTTCGCTGCTGCCCTCCTTCGTGTCCGTTTGGCTGACGTCCAGACCTCTTCGGTGGGCGTCGATCTTGTCCTGCATGACTCCTGGATGCCTTGAACGGTCGACACAATCTTCGGCGGACACCTGGCCCGACTCGTAGAGCGTCCAGAGGTGCTCATCCAGAAGCTGCATCCCGTACTTCTTTCCCGTCTGGATCATCGAGTCAATCCGGAACGTCTTGTTCTCGCGGATCAGGTTCGAGATCGCGGGGGTGGACACCATGAACTCAAAGGCGGCCACCATTCCCTTGGGTATTCTCGGTAGCAGCGCCTGCGACAACACGGCGATGAGGTTCGTCGAAAGTTGAACGCGAATCTGCTCCTGCTGCTGGTGCGGGAATGCGTCGACCAGACGCGTAATGGTCCCCTGGCACCCCGTCGTGTGCAGGGTGCTGAAGACAAGGTGGCCTGTCTCGGCCGCCCGGACCGCCGCTTCAATGGTCTCGAGGTCGCGCAGCTCACCCACGAGGATGACGTCCGGATCCTGGCGCAGGACGCGGCGCAGGGCCTCGGAAAAACTCGGCACATCCGTTCCGACCTCGCGCTGGTTGAACAGGGATTTCTGATGTTTGTGATAGTACTCGATCGGATCCTCGATACTCACAATGTGCCGATCGAGGTTCACGTTGATGTAGTCAAGCATCGTCGCCAGCGTGGTCGTCTTTCCGGAACCGGTCGGTCCGGTGACAAGAAACAGACCCTGCGGGCGACGACACAACGCGCGGCAAATCTGAGGCAGACCGATCTGCTCGAACGTGAGCAAACCGACCGGAATCAGACGCAAAACCAACGCGGTGTTGCCCTTCTGCTTGAAGATGGCCACGCGAAAACGCCCGGCATCCCCAAAAGCGAAACCGAAGTCGGTCCCGCCCTCTTCCTGGAGCTCCTGCTGATTTCGCTCGGGCGTGATCGCTTTCATCAACGCAGTGGTGTCCTCGGGACCGAGCGTCTTCGTCTCGAGCGAGCGCAAGTGCCCGTGAAGCCGGATGACCGGCGGGCGACCGACCGTCAGATGTAAGTCCGACGCCCCCGTCTTGATGACGGTTTCCAGCAGTCGATCAATGTGAAGCGTGGCCATCAGACGATGCCTTCCGCTTGGGTCACGCGAAGCAGATCCTCCGGCGTCGTAACCCCCGTCAGAATCTTCAACCGCCCGTCTTCCACGAGACTCTTCATACCACCCGCCCGGGCGGCGGCTCGCAACTGAGTGGCCGGGGCGCACTTAAAGGCCAGATCCCGAAGCTCCGAGTTCATGATCACCATTTCAAAGATTCCTTTGCGTCCTCGATAGCCTGATTCCCCACACCGTTGACACCCCGCGCCCTTCCAGATGGTCTTGCCCTCCAACTCCTCATCCGTAAAGCCGAGGATCTTCAAGTGGCGTCGATTCGGGTTCTTGTCCTCGATTTTACATTCGGGACAGATCACGCGAATCAGACGCTGCGCCATGATCGCCTGAATCGAACTGGCCACCAGAAACGGCTTGATGCCCATGTCGATCAGACGCGTGATGGCGGAGGGCGCGTCGTTGGTGTGGAGCGTACTGAACACGAGGTGCCCGTTCAGGGCAGCCTGAATCGCCACGTCACCCACCTCGCGGTCACGGA
>JADFOB010000060.1 GCA_022563055.1 Planctomycetota bacterium | reverse complement strand
CACAGCGGCCCTCCGCTGTGTCTGGACACCCACCCAGCCGAGGGCGGCTGGGCCACAAATGACTAAGCCAACCCGTCAAAACAAGCATGACAGAGCACTAGAGCTGGGGCACACCAACCCATTAGAACGGGCGTGGCAGAGGACTACCCGCTGTCGCTCTTTTCGATGCTTGCCTTGGAACCGAGGAGCACCTTGGTGTCGGGGTGCTTCTTTCGCCACTCGCCAAGTGTCATGACAGGCTCCTCGACCAACGGAATGGTCTCCCCCTTACGGACACCGGCGATGGCGGTCCACTCCTTGTCATCGAGCGGGTACCAGAGGCTTTCCGTCTTGCGGTCGAAGATCAGGAACACGTTCTTGTGGACGTAGCCGCTCACGCCAAAGATGTCGATCTCGCCATTCTTCTCACGTCCGTGAACCACGGACAATTGAGCAAGCGGTCACCAACCGACCGTAACCGGTTTACCGCCCACGCGATCGTTGACCAGTTCGTGGTGGTTGAGGAGGGTGGTCGGATAAGCCCGGGCGTCGCCGTCCACGACAACTCCGATGACCTTGATGTCATCGCTGGTCTTGGGTCCACCACCCGATCGATACCGGCGTCGCCCACGCTCCATGAGACGCGGATCATCCGGCGCGACGAACAACGGGTCGTCAATGGCCCGGATGGCGTCCTTGCCAATGCCGAACTGTAGCTCAGCCGCGGCGATGGGCGAGCCGGTGAAGTCGTACCATTCGGACTCGGGACCGGACCGCTCCCCACCCGCCCAAATGAAGGTCTTGTCGCCCTCAACTTTGATCTTCTTGCTGTCGGGTCCGAGCATTCCCCGGTAGTACATCTTGTCCGTCTTGTCCGGCGCTTTAGCGTCGCCGCCCCGGGCGAGCCACGCCGTGGCACCCAGGATCACCGCAGCGCTCGAGGCAACCGCGATGAGGCGCCGGGATCGGGTTTTTCCGTCCACTTTGTTAATCCTCCTAATTCCATGGATTTCAACCCGATAGAACCGGGCTATCACCTCACTAAACTCGCGGGGCGTCGATCCTATTCGCAACAACTTGGCACGTCGCACAGACATCCCGGCTGGACATTGCGAGCATCGTGACGACGACTTGGGTCGCCCAGCTTAACGCGTCGTGCTTGGCAGCGTGGCAAACCCGGCAACCTGTGTCAAATTGGTATGTTGTGGGGTCCGCCGGGGATGGCGCATCTCGGTCCCAAGGCCTGCGTGAGCCCTGCTACAACCGGTTCCGAGCTACGGTAGAGGACTACGACCGTGGTGACTCCGGGTTGACAGTCGTGTAGAATCCTTGGACCGATAAGCCTGAGTACGCCGATGCGGTGAGAGGCTTCGCTCTGCGGTGTCCAGAGCGGGGTCGTCGCGGCCCAGCCCGTGTAGCCCAGCCGCCCTCGGCTGGGCTCTGGCACCAGGCGCCCGTATGGGTCTTTGAGGCCCAGGAAGGATCGCACCTTTTCACGACCCTGGCGTATCCGATGCCGATACCACACAGGATGGTGTTTGGATAAGGGACTCAGCCAGGAGAACTCGAGATCGAAACGATGATCGAAAAGGTCTGTAACCTCTGGATGGAACGGGCGGACTTCCGCTGTATTCCCACCACCGGCGCCGTCGCGGACGGTGAAGCGGTGATGGACTCGGGCGTCGCGCTCGAGGCCGCCCAGAAGTACCCGAGCCTGCCGCTGGACTTGGGTCGCTTGCTGACCTCTCGTGGCAACCACGTGCATCAAATCCGACCCGACGTACTCTCCTTCCCCGTGAAGCAGTACGCGTGGCAGCCGATTACGATTCCCGTCATTGCGCGCAGCGTTGGGGAGCTCATCGCCCTGGTGGGTGACGCCAAGACGCTGCTCCCCCGCCCCGTGCTGGGCGACCGCGACCCGTCGTGGGATCAGATCGCGGCTGCCCTCGCTTCCCTGCCGGACAACATCATTGTGATCCAGCACCGCTAAGCGCGGTCGATTTCGCCGTGATTCCGCTGGCGATATCCTTGCTCAGCTCGCGCAGATCGATGCCGAGGATGTTCTCGATCATGGCGAGCGACTCGGACATCGCCCGGGCGCGTCCCATGGCAGCCCCCGCGATGGCGTTGCCGCTGCCGCCGTCGATGACGGTCACGTCGCCGATGGCCATGTTGTTCACACTCTTGGCGATTTCCTGCACGACGCTGGGCATCAGTTCCACCAGCATGACCTTGAGGGCGTCGGGGTATTTCTGGATCGACTCTCCGATCGCCTGAATCGCCGCAGCCCGGGCCTTGCCCTCCTCGAGCACCGAGGCAGCGTCACCCTCCGCTTTCGCCTTGGCGGTCTCGCGTTCGGCGTTGGCGGCGGCGACCTTGGTGGCGTTGAGTCGAGCCTCCTCCGCCTTGGCGGCGGCTATCTGCTGCTCCGCCTCCTTGAGGGCCGCTTCGCGCGCGAGCTCCGCTTTGCGAATCCGCAGGGCGTTATCCGCCTCGGCAATCGCCTTCTCCGCGGTCAGTCTCGCCTCCTCGGCCTTTCGATGGGAGATGGCCTCGACGGTCTTGGCCTCGGAGTCCTGTTCCGCCTTGGCCTTTCGCGCGGCGGCGTTGGCTTCGGCTTCTTTGATCGCCGCCTCAGACGCCTGCTGCGCCTCGATCTTCCTGGCGGCGGCGAGAACCTCAGCCGTCGCCTTACGAGCGATGGATTCGAGGTATTGCTGCTCGTCCTGGACGTTCTGGATGTTCACGCTATCAATAATCATGCCGAGCTTGCGGAAGTCGTCGGTGACCTCGTGCATGACCGTCTCGACGAACTTGTCGCGGTCCTCGACGATCTCCTCGGGAGTCATCTTTCCAATCACCGCGCGCAGGCCGCCTTCGAGCGTCTCTCGCGCGACGCGCTGAAGCTCCTGGGATGGTTGATCCAGGAATCGCTCGATGGCGTTGCCTCGCTCGGCGGGGTCGGAGGAGACTTTTACGTTGGCGACGCCGGTGACGATGATCGGCATCATGGTCCCTCCGCCCGCCTGGGCTTTGACCTCCAGCGCCACCTGCATGTTCCGCAGGCTGATACGAGCGACCTTCTCGATGATCGGGATGACCAGCGTGCGCCCGCCGATCAGCGTGCGGTATCCCTGCCCGTCCTTCTGCCGCTTACCACTGATGATCAGCATCTCACTCGGATTGCCGACCACCATCAGCTTGGCGACGAGGACCACGCCTGCCACAATGACAAACAGCAATCCCGCACCAATAAGAGCCCCAGCCTCCATCCCACCGGACAACGCAAGCATCGATACATTCACGATTTGTCTCCTTCATCTTCGTCTTTGAGAAACTCGTATTCCTTGCGCGAGACGACTTCCGCCATTCCAGCGACATAGTCAACCACAGCCACGACCTCACCCGTATTGAACGTGCCATCCTCGTGCTTGGCAACAGCCGGGATGAACCGCTCGGCGCGCCGGACCCGCAATGCAATCTCGCCCTTTTGTTTTGACCGGATGGCAATCGTCACCCGCGCGAGTTTGTCGACGTAATCGCCCGGCTGCAACGCACTGTTCCCCGAGGTTTGGCGCAGCTTGCGAAACAGTTGATGAACCCCCTGGCCAAAGATAAGTCCGCCCAGCACCGCGCTGCCGGCGATGAGACCGGAAGAGGTGTCGGTCAAATGCGTCAGAACGACTCCGATCAATCCGAAGACCGCCATGGCAAAGATGACGAACCGTATCGAGAACCAACTTGCCAGCGACGTAACGCCGGCAGGGTCCAGGTGCAAATCTCCGCCGCCGGCGTCGATGTGACCGACATCTACATCCACGCCGATGTCCAGGTCCACGTCGATATCCGCATCGAATGAGACGTCCGCGTCCAATGAGACGTCAACATCAACCGACGGATCCAAGTCAAAGCTCGCATCGACGTCGGTATCGGCGTGACCACCGAGCAGCGTCGAGATCAGCAACAGACCCCCGCCCACCACGAAACAGATCCAGTACAGGGTTGTCAGGTCGGACAAACCAGCGGCAAGAATAAGCAGTATGGAATCCAACATGGGTCACCTCTTTGGGTACGGACGCGAGGGGTACGTGCCTCTATCGAGACCTTCACCTTATCAAGTCTACACCGTGCGGGGACAAGCGCCTATTTGAATTCCGCTCGGTTTTCATAACCGGTCGAAACGTCAAAACATCGAAACTTGTAATACGACTGGTGTACCGTCGCCGGTTGGACTAAACCGCTGCGCGGTAGTTGAGCGGGACGGCGCCTCGTGCGCGTGTCATTCCAGGCTTGGTGGGCCTCGTTGTGAGGCTACGGCCCCCGCGGGTAGCCCGGAAGGGCAGTAGGTGCTCGGCGCAATCGGCGGCTGGATGTCCGGCCCGGTAGCCTCCTGACGTGTGCTCCCCGCGGGGGAGCGATTCGCATCACGTTCAGGAGGCATACCATGACCGAACTCAGACAACGCATGATCGAAGACATGCACCTACGCGGACTCGCCGAGGGCACCCAACAAGTCTACGTCGAGGCCGTCAAACACCTCGCAACTCATTATAGCAGATCGCCCGATCAACTCACCGAGGACGAGGTACGCGATTTCATCCTCCACCTGACCGAGACCAGGAAGATCGCCAAGAGCACGGTTCGTGTCCATCTCTTCGCCCTCTAGTGTAGTGACTCGGATTTGGCGACGTTTTTGCGATCAGAACCACGACCGTGAGGGAGTGGTTCCGGCGAAGATGTCGTGTCCCCTCCCTCACGGTCGGGGCTCTGAAAAAATGCCATCTGTGTGAGGCACTACACTAGTTCCTCTACCGCATGACCCTTCAGAGGAACTGGCCGGTGCTCAGCTTGGCACGGGTGAAGAAGTCGAATCGACTCCCGGCGGTTCTGAGTCGCGAGGAGGCACGCCACCTACTCTCGCTGATCCGAAGGCCCCAGGCACGCATGAGCTGCGTGATGATGTACAGCTGTGGGCTCCGCATATCGGAAGCCACACGTCTTAAACCCGCCGACATCGACAGCCAACGCATGGTTGTGTGCGTGCGACACGGCAAAGGCGACAAGGATCGAACGGTACCGCTTCCGCGGCGGACACTCGAGCTTCTGCGTGCTTACTGGGTCGAGCATCGTCCCGCAAATAGCTGGCTTTTCCCGGCACAGGGCACCCCCAACCCGATCCGTACCAAGGCCGTGGCCACCTGCTTGAAGACCGCACTGCACGAGAGTGGGATCAAGAAGCCGGCGACTTGTCATACGTTTCGTCATTCGTACGCCACGCATCTGCTCGAAGCGCGCCAGAGCCTCCGTATGATTCAGGCCCTCCTGGGCCATCGGGCCCTCAAGAGCACCATGGTCTATGTGCCTCTGACCGCCGCCACGATGGAACAGGTGCACAAGACGATCAACAACCTCATGGCTGATCTGTAGCCCGCGGACCACTGGCTGGTGCTCGAGGTGGCAGACATTCTGCGCCGCTACGGCGGTGCCTATTGGGATCGGTTCGGTGAGGCCGTGCCGCAGAGCCACCGGCGCGTCATCCGAGAACTCGTGAATTGCCGAACCGAAGCCCTCGGCGGCCATGTCTATGTCTGTGACGGCTGTGGGCATCAGCATTTTTCCTATCACTCCTGCCGGAACCGCCACTGCCCCAAGTGCCATGGGCATGACACGGAAGACTGGCTCGCCGCCCGGCATGGCGAAGTCGGTCGGTGCGTTAATCGACGCCGCGGTGCGCGGTGAACTCACAAGAGCGCAGGTGTTGCGACTCTGCAAGGACAATCCCGAAGTCATCACCCTGGCACTTCTGGCTGCGGGAAAACGCATTGCCGAACGAGATGCAAGGATCACAGAGCTTGAAGGGAACGGGCGCGGTGCACAGCCGATCGCCAGGTTTTCAACCTGACCTACGGGACTGATGCTGCTCCGTACCCTCTCGTAGAATCCCCATCATCGTTGGGCCGCCCGCCCTTCTTGGCGTTATCGACCGAGAAAGAGCCCGAATAACCACTTGACTAAGTATTACAATATTGTTATACGCTTGAGGTAACCGAGTGTGCCGTGAATTGAGGTGTATTTCTATCAGGATGAACGTGGGCGGATCCCCGCGGTCGAATGGCTCAAGGAGCTTCGAAATCGTGACCGGGCGGCCTACGCCAAGTGCGTCGCCGCCATTAACCGGCTGGCGGCGGAAGGCTACGCGTTGAAACGGCCGACCGCCGCCCCTGTGAAGGACAAGATCTACGAACTTCGGGCCAAGCGAGGGCGGGTAAACTACCGAATCCTCTACTTCTTCCACGGCAAGAACGCGGCGATTCTCGCCCATGCTCTGACCAAGGAAGACAAGGTGCCCGAGGCGGACGTCAAACGGGCCGTCAAACGGACGAGGCTTTATGAGAGCAACCCGAAAAGGCACACCTACCAGGAAGAAAACCGCCTCGCGTAGAGCCGGGAATGCCCTCGAAATCATCGACGGCATTACGGGCCGCGACCCCAAGCTGCGCCGGATGATTATCGAAGCGACCATCAACGCCCGCGTCGCCGAGATGCTCTACGAAGCTCGCACCAAGGCCGGGCTCACCCAGAAGGAGCTTGCCGACCTGGTGGGCACGAAACAGCCCGTCATCGCCCGCTTGGAAGATGCCGAATATCAAGGGCACTCCCTCACCATGCTGCAACGCATCGCCACGGCGCTGGACCGGCATCTCGAAATCCGCCTTACTCCGGTCAAAGGCAACTTGCGCCCCGCACGGCGAGCCGTACACACATGACACGCAAGCGAGAGCCAACCTGTGACGTAATCAAAATCATGCACCGGCGGTATTTCAAGAGTAAGCCCGAGGCGTGGATGGTTGAGCGTCAGGTTTTCAACCTGACTTCGTCACTGAGAGCATCGCATCCGGGATGAACTGGCATAGCCAGCTTGCTGGCCGATTGGTTCCGCCTGCGCGATTACATTCACCTCAACCCCGTCAAACACGGGTATGTCGTGCGTCCCGAAGATTGGCCGTGGTCGAGTTTGCATCGACACATTCGGCTCGGGTGGCTGGACGCGTCGTGGCCGGGGTCAACGCCGATCGAAATGCCCGACATGCCGGGCGAGTGATCGGTCAAGGCTTGCGGCAGGCAATAGCCTGCCCTACGATCCGCCTGCCCTACTCGTCTTCGTCATCAGATTGATTCGTAGTCGATCACCGCTTTCAAGACTCTGATCTCAACCGTAAGCACGGCGTTCGGTGGAATCAC
>JADFOB010000059.1 GCA_022563055.1 Planctomycetota bacterium | reverse complement strand
GCACGCGCAGGTTCATCCGTTACGTCCGGGTTCTTGGAAGGCGTACCAGGTTGGGAGGCGGCGCCCGTGTCGCTCGCCGCTTCGTCGGCTGGGACAACTTTGATCGACCCACCCGACGGCGTCTCGGGTTTGCCGGAAGGCTGCTCCTTGGTCGTGGGCGTGAGGGTGGTGGCCGACTTTATCTGGATAGCGGTGCTCGGAGTGATCTGGATGTTACCGCTGGAATCAAGCTGGATGATCTGGGGGACCGGTGTCGGAGCGAGCGGGCCGATGGTGGCCGCTTTGGCTGCTGCTTTGGGCAGCGGCGGGGCGAAGGCGACCGGGGAGAAAGTGTCGTCCAGCGCCTCGCGGCGCTCTTGTGCCGCCTGATAAAACGGCATCGTGTGCAGATCCGGGTTCTGGGTGATGGCGTTCAGGTGGCGTCGGGCAGCCTCCTTGTGTTGGGAATCGCCATCCAGCACGAACGCGTTCTCCTCGACGGTGGCCAGACCCATGTGCGCCGCGCCGAAGGCCAGTGGATTATCCGTAAACCGCTCCAGCAAAAGCTCGAACGCCTCACGGGCCAAGTCGTTGAGTTGTTGATCCGGGACGGCTTCTTCCGAATTGGCCGAACGCAGCGCGCTGCCGCCCTGCTCGATCAGGGCCGACAGAATGAACCGGTCATCGTGGGACTCCCGGACCAAGCCCATCAACGAATCGAGCGACGTTTTCGCAGCCTCGGGCGTCGCGAAGTCCAGGCTGTTCTTTTGACGCCAATGATCCTCCGCCGCTGCCCGGCGCGACCGGATGGTCATGGAGGTTCCCACGACGGCGGCCACAAGAACGAGAGCCATCAGGCCGATCCCCGTTCCGTGTCCCTGAAGATAGGCACGCCCCGTCTCAAGGGCGTGCGTCAGGTCATTCTCTTTGAGCTCGTGCCTGCGTTCCGTTTTCATGGCAATGCCTTGCGTGGTCCTCTAACGATCCACGAGTTTGCGCGCTATGGGTGTAATCAACACGGTGACCACCACGCTTTGCGTGAACGCCCGACGCTCATGGGCAATCGTAATGACACACGATTCGGTTTCCCGCTCGAACGACATCGTGCAGCGACCGTGCACATCACTCTCCGCCAGCGGCGCCCAACGGACGAGTGGCATCTGCTGGCGGTAGAACCGCCGCACCCCCAGGCGGGTTTCCGCCCCGCCCGGTCCACGGTAGCAATGACGAACGTACCTTAACGATCCGGAGGCCCACTCCTCGCTAGACTGATCGGCTAGAATAAAGCCCACAGGGAGCGGAATATCCGGTTCGTAGGGGTGAGGCGATGGTGCCGGCACCACACCCACACCCACGTCTACAGACCTCGTCGCGAGGCATCCACCGATCAGCGGCACGAGGACGACCGTTAAGGCACGCTTAGCCCGATATCCAGCTAGCATGGAGCCTTACATTCCAGCGTGCCGAGGGCGACAACCGACCGGACACCGCCAGCGTATAAACCTACGCCGACGCCCGTAATCTACTTCGCGGACTCAGCGTCGTCAACGCACTCGCCGCCGGTCAACCGCCATCGGGTCCGGGGGGGGATCGGTACGCTTGGTCAGAGCCGCCGGCGCCAGCCTGCGGACCTCCCTGCGTCAGAATGCCCCGCCCAAGCGGGTTAAGGAAGCGGCCAGGCCGCCGGGCTCGCTCCCGGTGCTCTGAAAAGGCGCTCTGGACAGTGCCCTACGCCGATTCCGCCACCCACCCGCAGCCACCGGTTGTCGGCGAGGCTTGGCGCGGTATACTGCGCAGCGCGTGGCTTTAAGAAGGTCAAAGCGCGGAAGGGGTCGTTCCAACTGCGTGCCACGCGCAAAAGGGGTCCGATCCGGGGCAAAGTCAGGAGCAAGTCGATGAACCCACGTTTTGTGATTCTCGTTTTGGTTGCTTTGGCGCTCGCCGCCTTGGCCGCGGTGAAGTTCTCGAATCCCGCCCAGCCCGCGACGACCACGGAACCTGGAGAGACAATGACCGACGCGGACAGGCGAGACCTTGAAGAACTTCAGAAGATGCTCGGCGTGCGAGATCTGCCGGGCGAGGAACCGCCGGAACCTTCCGACCTGTCGATTCAGGTCGAGGTCAATCAGACCAGCGGCAAGAACCGCCTGGATTTCTGGATCAGCGAGGCGCACGGCTTCTACGTCGAGAGCTTCAATATCGAGTTCTGGTACAAGGAAGAACCCGATGTGGAACCGGAGGACGCGTCGCTCCGTTTTGTGCATATCTTCGACCGGTATGTACCGGCCAACGAGACCGTTAAGGGTTGTATCGAGGTCGTGTGGGCCGAGCTGAGCCACGTCGGCGGCGATATAGGGGCAACCGAGAACTGGGGGGCTCAAATCATCTCACACGGACGGTCTCGAATGAAAAACCCCGATCCGCTCCCGCTGCTGTCCGATGCCGGCGGGTGCGATTAGTGCATTTCCCAGAGTTGTCTACCAAGCCGCAGGCTTGAGCCCGCGCGGACTCGTGCTGTGACAAAACGCTCGCCGGGAATCGCGCGGGGTATGCAAAGACGGGATTCGGCCTAACGCGCTAACAACACGAACAAGGTAATATTCACCAACGCGGATATCGCGAGCACCACGCCGAGGGCCACAAGCCAGGCGGAAGGCACCGCGCCGGGTTGGCCGGCGGGCAGCGTACCATTCTCTTCCGGTGGGATTACTTCACCGCTGGTGGCGAGCGTTTCCAACAAGGTTCGATCGTACTTCGTGCGCGCCTGAAGCGGCGGTTCGCCTGCCGCGACGGCCTCCAGATCGTGGATCAACTCCACGGCGCCGGGGTAGCGGTCCTCCGGATCCTTCGCCAGCATCACCTCGATGATCTCGCCGACGCCGGCGGACAGGGATGGGTTGATGTGATCGGGCGGAACGAGCGGCTCCTTCAGATGCTTGTGCATCACGGCCGAAGGTGTGGTACCGTCAAACGGAACCCTGCCCGTAACCATGTGGTAGAACGTGGCACCAAGAGCGTAGATGTCGGCCCGACCGTCGATGTGAATCTCGCCGCGAATCTGCTCGGGGCTGATGTAATACGGGGTTCCGTATGCCCGCCCCGCCTCGGCAGCCGCCGTGGCGTAGTCGTCGATTTCGCGTGCCAGACCCATGTCGGCCAGCTTCACGTCGCCGGCGCCCGTGATCATGATGTTCTTGGGCTTGACGTCGCGGTGGATCAATCCCTGCGCATGGGCGTGCACCAGCGCCAAGGCGCATTGCACCATGATGCGCAGTGCCTCCGCCTCCTCGACGGGTTGATCTTGATCCAATAGCTCATAGACGGTCTTGCCGTCGATATACTCCATGACGAAGTAGTGCCGGCCACCCGACTCGCCCACGTCGAACGCCTGAACGATGTTGGCGTGGTTCAGCTTGGCGGCGGCGCGCCCTTCACGATAGAAGCGGTCGACGAACTCGCTGTTTTCGCTCAGGCGCTTGGGAAGAACCTTGATCGCTACCATGCGATCGAGGCTGATCTGCTTGGCTTTGAACACCGTCGCCATCGCACCTTGTCCCAGCTTACCGAGAATCTGAAAACCGGGAATCTGCTGCGCGGGGCGATAGATGGAATCATCGTCCATGGCTCGGTTGAGACGTTCGACTTGCGTGCGCGTCACGTATCCGCGCTTGACCAGATAGCTCGCCAACGAGCCGTTGGTCCGCTCCTTCCCGACAGACTGCACCTCGGCGCGGACGAGATCCACTTCGTTGGCGGTGCACAGCTTCCGCTCGACCACAACGCGTGCGAACTCCGAATCAGACAGGTTGGACATGCAGGAACCCGCTACACCGACGCAGGGTCTCGAGTCCGATCGGACCGGTCCGGCGGCTCAAGGCCTCATAACTCTCACTCTAGGGCGCTCCTCAGCCAGTATCAACTCAAAAATCGGCTCTATGTCATCCGCTCGGGCGGAGTCTCGGTAGGGTCCGCTCAGAGCAGCGTCCGGCGTTGGAGGCCATGTCCCCAACCGGATTATAGCCCCCATAATATCAAAACTCGATGAGCCGCGCGGTAATCCATCGGCTTGCAGTTACCGGACCTGTCGTTAGTTCGACCCGGATGGCCTCGGATTCTGCGACCTGTCCGGGCGTGAAAAGCGTAGGACGCTCGTCTTGCCAGCCCAAAAAACCCAGGGACTCCAAAATCCGCCCTGCCAGGGCTTCCACGCCCATCCCGGTCTTGGCGGATACGGGAATCAAACCCGTCGAACCGCCATCGCCCTGCGTGGACGCCGCCCAAGCCCGACCCTTGTCCATCTTGTTCACAACGATCAGGCGAGGATCGGCGTCCCCGTCATCGAGAAGCCAAGCATCCAGTCCCTTAGGCTCCGGGTCCGAGCCGTCAAGCACGAGCAGACTCAGGTCGGGCGGCGGTTGGTGGACGGGGATTTGGAGGGCGGCGGGGACGGCCATCCGGGCAGTTGCATCCACCGCCCAGGGCGCCGTTCCGCGGGACGGGCCTTCGCGTCCAGCCGTATCCACCAGCGTAAGCGGAACGCCGTCCAAATCGATCGATTCAGTGACGAAATCGCGCGTCGTCCCCGCCGTCGGCGACACGAGCGTGGCCGTCCGCCCGATGAGGCGATTGAAGAGCGTGGACTTGCCCGCGTTGGGCGGGCCGGTGATGACGACCGTCGCCCCCTCAAGCAGCGTGCGCGCGACAGCAAACCTCAAAGCCATGGCGTCGAGTGCAACGCACGCCCCCTCAGGATCCGACACGCACGAAGCGGCGAGCGATTCCAAGTGCGACGCGAGATTGGCACGCTGCCAACCCAGGAATCGCACGGCCCGCGCGGTCTTGGCGAGCGACATAGCGTGGGCAGCCTCTTGCTCAATCCGGTTTCTCCCAGGCCACACGGGTGGGGCCGGGTGTCGGCTGTCCCACAGCGGCGCTCCATTTCGCTCCAGTGCTTCGAGGATGCGCTCGACAACGCGGACACCGCCGTGCGAGGTGATGTCGACCGCTGGTCCCGCTCCGCTGGGCGCGTGGCTCACGACGACGTCGTCGATCCGTTCGTCCCCGTCAACCACAAAGCCGAAACAGAGCTTGGCATCCCGCTTGGCCCGAAGCGGTCGCCCGCGTTTTGAGCGAAACAGACGATTGACGATGTGTACGGCGTTTGGCCCCACGACGCGGAGGACGGCGATGGCTCCCGCGCCAGGCGGCGTTAAGACAAACGATTGGTTCCGGGTGCCCGCATCCATACCACATGCTGTCAGTCGGTGATCGTTCGATCTTCGCGGAGGCGGCGGTCACGTTGGCGGTAGATGTTCACGGCGTTGGTGCGATCAGGATTGTCATCCTCGTAAAACTGGAGCATCGTGCCTCCCACGAGGATTTCGTCGCCATCGTGTAGAACCTGTTCGCCATCGATCCTCTCCCCGTTCACCTGGACCCCATTGAGGCTGTGCATCTCGACGACCAGGTAATGATCCTCCGCGCAGCGAATCTGAAAGTGCTTCCGCGAGACCTTCGCATCGACGATTTGGATCTCCCTGGCCGGGTCGCGCCCGCCCGTCAACGTCCGCTTGGTGAGCTGGAAGTAGATCCCAGCCTGTTCGCCCGACACGATGACCAAACATGCCATAGGGGTAACCTCCTTCAGCAAGCGACTTGGGCTCCGCGATTGGGTCCGACCGTCGTTAGAGAGCGTAACGTTTCCCTCCACGACGGGCAAGGCGATGGGGCACTGTGCAAGCCATAAGGTCCGTGACACGTTCGGCGGCACTCATCAGAGCCCTCCCGAACCAATCGCCGAGGAAGACGTAACTGCAGCGCGGGGCGCTGCTGGGCGATTGGTGCGGGATAAGCCCGGGGTATCACCGATGCCGGCGTCGCACCAGACAACCCGCTCGCTGACGCTCGGGGCTCTGATCAGTGCCGCCTAGACTGTCACGGACCCCCTGTTACCCTACGGCGCTGCAGAGACGTCGCTGCTGCCGGATGGTACATTAGCCATGGCGGGTTCGGTCGCTGGAACGATCGACTTCGATCCAGGGGACGGGACGGACCGTCACACGGCAAGCTCGGAAAGTCGGCACGTATTTGTCGCCCGTTTGGAACCGGACGGGATCCGCGGGTGGACCGATACGTTGCGAGGGACCACATTCGATATCGTGAGCGCCGCCGCCGCGATCCGCAAGTACTGGAAGGAATGCTTCGGCCCATGAGGGTTCTATTCGTCGGCTCCACCAGACGCGGGTTTCTCGTGCTCGAGGCGTTGGTTGAATCCGGCGCGGAGCTCGTCGGCGTTATCTCCTTGCGACAGCACGGACACGAGACAGAGCGCTACGAGCGCGCGATCGCCGACCTGGCGCGGGGCAAAGGAATCCCCTTGCATGAGACGCAGTCCATGCAGGAATGTGACTACGCTGGGTTGCTCCGCGAAGAACTGAAACCGGACGTCGCATTCGTCGTTGGCTGTCGGGTGATGATTCCACCGGAAGTGTACGAGGTTCCGCCGCTGGGGATGTGGGCGGCGCACGACTCCTTCTTGCCCGAGTACCGTGGATTCGCCCCGCTGAACTGGTCGATCATCAACGGCGAAGATCACACCGGGCTCACGCTCTTTCGCCTGAGCGAAACGATGGATGGCGGCGACGTCCTCGTTCAACGACGGATCCCGATCGGTCCCGATGACACCGCGCCGGAGGTCTACGAGCGAGTGTGCCATGTGACGGTGCAATTGGTCCTGGATGCACACGAGAGATTGCAGCGCGGCACCGCGCGGGCCAAGTCGCAAGACGTGACGACCGGAAGCATCTGTTGCAGCCGCTCACCGGCGGACGGCCTTTTGGACTGGGCGCTGCCGACGGACCGGATCTACGCGCTGGTTCGCGCCTTGACGCATCCTTATCCAGGCGCGTTCACGGTGTTTCAAGGTCGGCGGCTGACGGTTTGGCGGGCGCGCCCGGTGCCGAACTCGCCGCGCTACGTGGGGAGGATCCCAGGGAAGGTCGTGGGCGTATTTCCCGCGGAGGGGCATGTGGACGTGCTGACGGGTGATGGCGTGCTGCGGCTCATCGAGGTCCAGTTGCCTGGGGAGGCTTGTCGTCCGGCGCCCGAGGTGATTCGATCAGTGCGCGTGACTCTCGGGACTCGCCCCCAGGATCTGATGGAGCGCATCGAAGCGCTGGAGTCGCGCGTAGCGCAGTTGGAGGCAGCCCAAGCCGAAGGAGGGCCGGACCTCCCACAGAGCTGAGAAGAACCTCCAGAGCCACGACCCGCA
>JADFOB010000058.1 GCA_022563055.1 Planctomycetota bacterium | reverse complement strand
AAACCACATGGTCAGGGCGATTTCTTCTACCCATCGTACGCCCCACAGGTGCCGCGGGGCTTCCCAGATCAGCAGCAGCGCCATCAGGAATTCGGCGATCACCACGCCCATTCCCAGCAGGCCGGCCGGGCGCGATTCCTCACGATCGACCAGGGTGGATGCGCGCAGCATCAACCCGCACGCGATCGCCGTGGTGACTCCCGTGCCGACGACTCTCCACACCAGATCTCCACCCTGAAACAGCACGGCGAGGACGCCGGTCACCGCCGACAACCCCAGCGACCACAACATGGCACGAAGCAGTACGATGCGAAGTGTCATCAGAAGCTTCGTTCACTTGCGCGGTTGGGTTCCACACCTGAGCCGCGGGCTTTAGCCCGCGCGGGTGCTACCCTAGCGTGAGTACGCGACGCGTTGACGTCGTGACGACTCCGTTCGATATCGCCGCGCACCGTTGTGCGACTGCTCACTGGCTGGTGCATCGCGCGGGCTGAAGCCCGCGGCTCGGGGGGATATCGAAGCTCGTCGGGAGGGATCTCCACATCGTTGTCCGTCATCGCTTGTGTGGAACTCGCGGGGACTCGCAGAATGTTCTGTGTGATCGCGACCTCCAACGTCGTCAGCACCGGCTTGGGGTAGACGCCCAACAGGACACAAACAATAGCGATGGGCGCAAGGACGCCGATCTCACGGCGGGTTAAATCCGTGGTCAGACCACTCGACGTGTCGGGCGTACCCACCGGTTCTTTCAGCGGGCCAAACAGCACACGCTGGCACATCCACAACATGTAGACGGCACCGAGGATGATCCCCAGGGCAGCCGGGATCACGTAACCATAACCCAACGGTCCCGCCAGACGCCCATCCACCGTGGACGCCGAGGTGGCGGTTCCCAAGAGGACGAGGAACTCGCCGACGAATCCGTTGAGACCGGGCAGCCCGATACTGCTGAGCGTGAAGAAGATCAAAAAGAACGCCATCCAGGGCATTGGCCTTGCGAGACCGCCGATCTCGTTGATGCTGCGCGTGTGATACCGCTCGTAAATGCAGCCAATCACCAGGAACAACGCCCCGGTCGACAGGCCATGATTGAGCATGTAGATGATCGCCCCGCTCACGCCGGCGATCTTCAAGCTGAACAAGCCCAGCATACAAAAGCCAAGGTGCGAGACCGACGAGTAGGCGATGAGCTTCTTGACGTCTTCCTGGACCCACGCAGCCAGCGCAGCGTAGATGATCCCGATGATCGCCAGGACAGCCACCACCGGGGCGAGGTGCATCGTCGCATCGGGCAGCATCGGAATGCTCAACCGGCAAAATCCGTACGTTCCGAGCTTGAGCAGCACACCGGCGAGGATCACACTTGCGGCTGTCGGCGCCTCCGTGTGGGCAAGCGGAAGCCAGGTATGAAACGGGAAGAAGGGTACCTTGATGGAGAATCCGGCAGCGAAGGCAAGGAAGAGCCACCACTGCACGTTGAACGGAATGTCGCCGCTTTGACCTAGTTGCGTCAAAGTCTCGATGTTCAGCGTTAAGCGCCCAGTCGCCGTGAACGAGAAATAGGCAAGATAGACGACGCCCGCGAACGTAAGCACGCTACCGGCGAGCGTGTAGATGAAGAACTTGTTAGCCGCCCGCCGACGCTGAGACCCACCCCAGATTCCGATCAGGAAGTAAAGGGGGACGAGCGTGAACTCGAAAAAGACATAAAAGAGCAGCAGGTCCATGGCGCAGAACACGCCCAACATGCCCACCTGCAAGAGCAGCAGAAAAATGTAGTACTCTCGAACGCGCTCCTTGATGGCTGTAAAACTGCCCCAGATGCAGAGCGGCATGAGAAACGATGCCAACAACATCAGGTAGATGCTGATGCCGTCGACACCTACGCGATAGCTGATGTCGATCTGCTCGGCCACGTCGGCGCCGCCGCCGATCCACGGCAGATGCGCCGTGAGCGAAAAGGCGCCAGATCCCGCGGGTGGAGGCGTCGCGTGGAAGCTGCACAGCCCACCGATCGTTAGCGCCAGGGTGACCAGCGAAACGCCCAGAGCACCCCAACGGATCGACGCGTCATCTCCGCGGCGCGGCAAGAGCAGCAGCAGCGCCCCAACCAGCGGCGAAAAGACGATGATGGTCAGAATCCAACTGTCCAACGGTTGAGTTCCTTATGATCCAAACATCCACAGCGCGAGAATCGCGACCCCCGCCACCATGCTCAGTCCGTAACCCTGCATGTGCCCGCCCTGTAGTACGCGGGCGAGGTAGGCGAGCGCACGCGGGATCGCCGTCGCCAACCAGACCAACCCATCGATCAAGTAGTCATCCAACCCGACACAAACGCGCCCGGTCTGCCGCGCCGGCTCGACCAACATTCGATCGTACAGCTCGTCCACGTAGTACTTGTTCCAAAGCGTTCGGTACGCTCTGGGCGACACATTCTTCATCAAGCCAGCCAGCCAGGACTGCCGCACGTAGACCACATAAGCTGCGATGATGCCGACGATGGCCAGCGCGCCGGAAAAGATCATCAACCCATAGTGCTCCCAGAAGCCAAGCTCTGCCCCCGCGCCGTGGGCGACTGCGCCATGCGCGGCGGCGAGCACGGGGTTGTGAGCGACGAACGTGTGCTCGAAGACCGGTGCAAGGAACCCGTGGAAATAGTTTCCCGTCAACCCGGTGCCGGCGTATCCCACGACGATGGAACCGATGGCCAGCACGAACAGCGGGGCGAGCATCCAACCGCCCGATTCGTGCGGGTGGACACCATCGGGAACGCGCTGTTCACCGAAGAACGCCAGGAACACCATGCGGAACGTGTAGAAGGCCGTGAGCAGGGCTGTGAGCAGACCGACCCCGCCGAGGACCGGATGGAGCGCGAGGGCATGATGGATGATGTCGTCCTTGCTGAAAAAGCCGCTCAGCAGTGGGAACCCGGACAGGGCGAGTGAGCCGACCATGAACGTCAGAAAGGTCCATGGGAGGAGCTTTCGCAGACCGCCGAACTGCCGCAGGTCGATGATGCCGCCCATCGCGTGCATCACGCTGCCCGCGCCGAGGAACAACAGAGCTTTGAAGAAGGCGTGCGTGAACAGATGGAACATGGCGGAGTCGGCTGCGTAGACGCCGACACCGAGGAACATGTATCCGAGCTGGCTGATGGTCGAGTAGGCCAGTATTCGTTTCATGTCCGTCTGGACCAGCGCGATCGTGGCGGCGAACAGGGCCGTGGCGGCTCCGATGATCGCGACAACCATCATCGCGGTTTCGGATGCGGCGAAAATCGCTCCGCACCGGGCGATCATGAAGACACCGGCTGTCACCATCGTGGCGGCGTGGATCAGCGCGGAGACCGGCGAAGGGCCTTCCATCGCGTCGGGAAGCCAGACGTGCAGCGGAAACTGGGCGCTCTTGCCGCACGCGCCGCAAAGCAGGAGCAGTGCGATCGTGGTCAATCGGCCGTCCGCGAGCGGCTCACCACCGGCCATCACGCCCTGCTGCACCATCTCGAAGACAGCCCCATACTGAATCGATCCGAAGGTCAGGTAGATCAGCAGGATACCGAGCCCGAAACCGAAGTCGCCGACGCGGTTGACCAGGAAGGCTTTCTTGGCTGCGGCGGCGGCTGCGGGTCTTTGATAGTAAAATCCGATCAGCAGGTAGCTGCAAAGCCCGACCGCTTCCCAGCCCAGGTAGAGCAGCAGGAAGTTGCCGCCCAACACCAGCGCGCACATCGCAAAGACGAAAAGGGCAAGGAACGCGAAGAATCGCTCATAGCCCCGCTCGGGTGAGCCGTGCTCGCGCATGTAGTCGCGCGAATAGATCACCACGAGCAGGGAAACACCCGTCACGGTCAGAAGCATGACCGACGTGAGCGGGTCGATCAGGAATTCGACGTGGAAGGACGAAGCGGTACCGTTGGAGATCCAGTCGTAGACGTGGACCAGCGCAGAGACGGATCCGCTTTCAACGCCGGCCACCTGCGCAAAGATGGCGATGGCGGCTGCAAAGGCTGCACCAACGCCGAGGATGGCAGGCCAATGCGATCGACCGCGCAGCACGATCGGTCCCAGCGTGCCCGACAGGATCGATCCCGCCAGCGGCGCCAGCAGTATCACCAAACCCAAAGATTTAAGCGTTTCGACGTCCATCGGTTCCTGAGCCGTCAGCCGTCAGCTCGTGAGCATGAATCCTTCGTTTCGCTATTCGCCATTCGCCATTCACAATTCCGCATTCCGCATTCCTCCCCTAGCCTCGCATGGCCGACCATGCTTCCGCGTCCAGCGTGCCGCGCCTGCGGTAGAGCAGGACGATCAAGCCCAGGGCCAGACCCGCTTCGACGGCAGCGATGACCAGAAGGAAAACCGCGAACGCCTGGCCTTGCACGTGGGCGTGGTGTCGCGACATGGCCACGACGTTGATCACGACACCCTGAAACATCAACTCCGTCGAGAGGAACATGACAATCAGGTTCCGGCGAGAGAGGAACCCGACCAGACCCAGCGCGAAGAGAATAGCGCCGACGATAATCCATTCGACTACCACGGCGGAACCTCCCTTCCCACTTGGCCAAGTGGTTTCTGGGTCACCACCATGCCTTCCACGGGAATCTTTTTCCTCGACATCGCAATGGCGCCGACCATCGAGATAAGCAGCAGCACGCCGGCAATCTCCAGCACGACAATGTACTGCGTCATGATGATCGCACCGACGGCGGCTGTGTTGCCTTGGGCGATCGGCTCGCTGGTATCCGACGAGGAGGCTGCACGGATCGGGTCGGCAGCGGTCGTCGAGGGCTCGGGCAGGTCGCCCGCGCGCCCCGCCACCGCAGCCATCAAGACGAAGCCCGCCAGGACAGCCAGGAAGGGCTCGCGCGACCGCCGGTCGTAGACGGGAGAACCCTCCTGCCGCGCGAGCATGATGACAAAGAGATACGTCACCATGATCGCGCCGGCGTAGACGATGATGAGGGCGACAGCGGCGAATTCGGCATCGAGCAACAAGAGCATGGCTGCGACCGCGATCACCACGAGCACGAAGTAAACGGCGCTGTAGACGGGTTTGGGGTGGGTGATCACGCGAGAGGCAGCCGCGATGGCCACCGCCGCGAACAGGTAGAACAGATCGTTGGTTCCACCGGGCGATACGGATGAGATGAGCAGCGTGATCAGCGCGGCGATCGCCGAGAAACCCAGCACCGCGCCAACGCGCGTCTTGCCCGGCCCGGATCGCGGCAACAGAAAGTAGACGCCCGCGCCGCCAAGAGCAAAGACCAGATAGAGAAGGTACACCGTGGTCGAGGTCACGCCTTGTGGCCTCCCCCGTCGGGCGCCGACGCCGCCGGCGGATGGCCGGTGCCCGGATAACCGGTAATCCGCGGGTTCTTGCGGGGTTTTAGATCCTTGGTCTCGTCGTAGATCGCCAGCAACTCCTCCTTGTCGAGGATCATCTCCTCGCGCGTGCGTCCGACCAGATCGTGCCCCGGTGTCAGCTCGATGGCATCGACCGGGCAGGCCTCCTCGCACATGCCGCAGTAGATGCAGCGAAGCTCGTCTATGTCGAACTTCACCGGGTACTTCTCCCGGTCGTCCCACGGCGACTCCGCAGCCTCGATGTGGATGCAGTCGGCTGGGCAGGCCGTCGAACACATGAAACACGCCACGCAGGCGACGCGGCCCTGCTCGTCGCGATTGAGCCGATGAATACCGCGGTAATTGTCCACGCGCACCTCGCGCTGTTTCTCGGGGTACTCGATCGTCATTCGCTTCGTGAGCAGCAGGCTTTTGGCGGCGTGGCGCAGCGTCGTAGCCATCCCGCCGAGGATCTGCGGCATGTACAACCGCTCAGCCGCACTGAGCTTTGGGGCCCCAATGTCGATGATTTCGTCGTCTTTGATCATGTCGATACCTCTGCTCGAAGTTCGCCGCTGGAAACCGATCCCTCCAGGATTTGGGGCATGTTCGCCTGTCGACCCGTGATCTCGCTGCCTCGGGCGGCCACCAGCACCATGGCGATCGCAAGAATCACACCGTTGCCCACAAGCGGCCAAATCGATCGGTGGAGCCCGACATAGAGAAGTCCAGCCGTCAGGACAACGAGCGCCAGCGTGATGGGCATCATCCCCTGCCAGGCCATCCGCATGAGCTGATCGAACCGGAACCTCGGGAGTGTCCAGCGAACCCACATCATCAGGAAGATAAAGCAGGTTACCTTCCCACCCAAGACCAGCATCTTCGCCCCAACCGCGTACCACTCGGTATGGGCCGGCTGGGTCCACGCAATCCAGGGGAAATGCCAACCACCCAGGAACAGCACGCAGATCAGAGCGCTGGCGGTAATCATGTGCGCGTATTCCGCCAGGAAGAACATGCCGAACTTCAACGCGCCATACTCCGTGTGGAAACCGCCGATGAGTTCCTGTTCCGACTCCGCCAGATCAAACGGCGTTCGATTGCACTCCGCTAAAACCGTGACGAAGAGGATCACAAATGCCAATGGGTGCAGAAAGACGTTCCACTGCGGAATGACACCAAGCCAGTAACCCGTCTGCGCCAGTGTAATCTCCTCGAGACGAACCTCGCCCATGGTCAAGACGACCACGAGGATGCACAGACCCATCGGAATCTCATAGCTGATCATCTGCGCCGTCGCGCGGATGGCGCCATAGAACGAATACTTGTTGTTGCTGGCCCAACCACCCAACACCACGCCGTAGATACCCAGCGAGCCCACACCGAGGATATACAGCAGACCGATGTCGAGGTTGGCCACCTGCACCTCGACGAGGTTTCCACCGATGGACCATTGCCCGCCCCAGGGGATGGCGACGAATCCGATGAACCCCACAACGAAGCTGATCGCCGGCGCCAGGACAAAGAGCCGTTTGTCGACGTGGCCAGGGATGACGTCCTCCTTGAAGAGGAATTTCAAGCCGTCGGCAATCGGTTGAAACAAGCCCAAGGGTCCGACGCGGTTGGGTCCGTAGCGGTCCTGCATCCACGCGGAGATCTTGCGCTCGAAGTAGATGCAGTAGGCAACGACGACGAGCAGGATGCCGACCAGCGAAAAGGCCAGGACAATGCTGACACCCACTTGACTTGTCAGGAACTCCCGCATGATTCTTTTCTTCGCGCCGCGCTTCCAACGCGTGCCACTGCTCTTGAGCAGTGCAATCCCTACACTGGTTTAGAACACTGCTCAAGAGCAGTGGCACACGCATCCGCCTCCTCGAACGCCGGGCTGGTCGCGGCCATCAACTCACGAA
>JADFOB010000057.1 GCA_022563055.1 Planctomycetota bacterium | reverse complement strand
GTGACATCGTGGCGACATCGCATGCGGGCAGGTATCGGTAGGGTACGGTGACGATGCATCCCTGCCGCCCGCCCATCGCCACGTCATCCATATGCGGTGTCTGGGCGACATCCAACGGTGTTCGCCCGTCAAACCGATCAAGCGGTTCGTCGGCGGCACCATCGGGCAGAACCATCGCGTACTTCATCGGTTCGTCCATCCTGAAACAACGGTGCAGTCTATCTTCGCCGACGTGCGCGGCAAGTGCTGCTCGGTGTGCCAAGAGAGCCCAAGGCAGGGCAGGGCTTGCGCGGTTTGGTTCTCGATCGAATCCTATCCATCATTTCGCGTGTCAAGGCGCACTGGTGCCTCGACGCAGCTCAAACATGGGTTCTGTTGGGTGCCACTGCTCTTGAGCAGTGCTCTTCGTACGACCAGCACAGTACCCTCCGGCACTGCTCAAGAGCAGTGGCACACCGAGAAAGTCCATCCGTTGACATGCGACGGAGCACTAACCAGGAGCGGTGAGGTTCTCGCCGGCCAGTTCGTCCCGCCGCGTGGCGGAACCGCCCGAGCTGAAGGAGACGATCTGGGCGCCGGGATCAACGAGGAACAGCAGCACGAAATCGTAGTCCTTTTCGAGGTGTCTATCCTTGATCTTGTTGAATTTCCCGAGTCCGCCGATCGAACCGACGGGACTGGTAAAGTACTGGATTTCGCATACGCGCTTTCCGTCGACATTGGCCAGGGCATATTTACCCACCACGTGGTATTGGCGACCGTTGGCGTCCTCCACGAAATAGTTCTGCACGGTTGTCACGGTTTGGCTGATCGCTTTGCCAAGAGTGCTCCGTGCTTTGAGCTGCCCCGTATTGAGGTGCAAAAGTCGCTTGTCGGATGGGACGTGAAACCGATCCAGGGATCGATCCGTGCCGCCTTCCTGCTCTTCCACGATCGCAACGACGTGGCCGTCCACAAGCCTGCCCCGTCTGATCTCGGCGTTCTTGAACTTGGAATAGGCTCGAAGCGTTAGCGGCATCTCATCGCCGAAGTGGGATTTCTGAGCTTTGGCTGTGACGCCCCGAATGTTCCCTCCGCTTCGCGAACCGGCTTGGGCTGCGGATGGTTGGCCTGGCGGTTTCCGCGGGTTCGTCGTGGGGTTGGGCTGGGAGCCTCTTGTTGACGCGGTTTGCGCCGATCGACGAGGCTTCGCACCGGTTCGAGGACCGCTTTTCGCCTTCCCAAAGGAGACCGCGGCTCGCGCCGCCTGTTTGAATTCTATGTAGGAAGGAGTAAACCCGGTGGGCAGCTCGAAGACGATCTCGACCAATTTGGGTCCGGCTCCTTCGCGGGGGAAGTAGGCTCTGTCGTCGGTCACGGGCCAGTAACCGTACCGCCCGACTTTCTCCAGCCGGATGTACCGTTCGGCTGTGTCACCTTGCTCCGTTTTGTTCTCCTGGATTGCGATCGGGTGATACTGCTTGGTGCCGGTTGCGCCCGCCTCTTGCCCGACAAGCAGGAACTGCCGAAGGCTGAAGATATGCGACCTGGCCTCTCCCCTCGCCTCCCGCTTGAGCTGTACGCGGATCATGCGAAACTCGCTTCCGTCCTTCGGGTAGATCGGGTCATAGGTCGGGGGCTCTTCCTTCCGCGGCGGCGGCGGTGTCACCTTGTACACCAGCGACACCGCCTCGCTTCCCTCGAACGAGATCGATCCCGGTGGGGCATAACGAGATGCGTTCATCGGAGCGGCATTGACCCACCCGATCGCCTGGACAAGGTCCGGGTGTTCGGAGAGGAAGCTGCGACCGCCGCTGAACACGCCGTCGGACAAGATGGCTGCCGTGGCGACAGCAAAGCGGTCGGGGTTCAGCCAAAGATTCGACTCGGTCGTGTCGGCATCCGGCGCCGTAGGAGTTGCATCGTCGCCTTTCACCTGGCGCGGCTGGATCGGCACGCGGGCAAAACCCACGATGGAACCGTTTGAGAACGGCAGCATCTGAATGCCGATGGCCATGATCCCGGTCAGGATCATCGCGGTGATGAGTCCGCAGACTGCACCTCCCGCGCGATCCATCCACGAGGGAAGGAGGCAGGACCGGCGGATGATTTGATCGGCCACCATCCGGAGCGCGATCAGCGGAATACCGAACGTCGCCGCCAACGCAATGGACGAGGCATAATCGGGCTTCCAGAGGGGTGCAAGCCAATGGGCGGCCACCCACTCGTACGTCCCGATCGCCGCAGCAGCGCAGCAGATCGTCAGCACGGTCATGATCAGCGCGCTGAAGAGCCCGTGGTTGGCCTGGAAAAAGGCAACCGAAAAGACGGCCACGAGTACCAGTAAGGGAAAGAGCATCTTGGGACTTCAACCCCCTTGCTTGTCGCTGTTGCGGAGGATCCGGAGCACTTCGTTCATGCTTGTGGAACCGTCGATGACCTTCAGCAGCGCCTCTTCCTGCAAATAGTACATCCTCTTCTTCCTGCACTGTGCCTTGATGGTCTTGATGGGGGCACCTTGGACGATCAGGTTTCTGACGGCGTCGTCGACGATGAGCAGCTCGAACACGCCGAACCGTCCGACATACCCGGACCCCTGGCAGTTGGAACACTGGATCTCCTTGCCCTTCTTGTTGAACTTGGGCTCACTGGGCGGGCGGTAGAAGCACTCGATCTTGTCCACCGGCAGGTTCAGTTTCTTGAGCGTGGCGGGATCGGGACGATAGGCTTCGCGGCATTCCATGCACAGCTTGCGGACCAGACGCTGATTGATGACCCCGAGCAACCCGCGCCCCACGAGCGCATTATCCTCGACGAAGCCTTGGTATCGTTCCAGAGCCTCAAACGCGTCCTTGGCCTGTAGCCCCAGGTAGATTTTACGATCCTCGGCAGCCGCCCGCGCCGCCAGCTGGGCGGTTTCGCGGTCTTCGCAGTCGGCCACCAGCACGATGTCGGGCTCGCGCCGCAGCAGCGATTGCAGCACCCGCGCGTAGTTCACGTCGGTGTTGGTTCCCTCGTAGACCTGCTGCGTGATGTTGTCCAGATCGATCGTCGCCCGCCGCTCGAGGGCGTGGATGTTGTGCATGTAGGCGTCGTGGCTTCGTAGCACGGCGTACTGCGTCGTCGAGACACCTTGCCCCGCCGTCGCGCTGAAGATCAGCAGTCCCGTGGGTTCTTCCAGGACGGCTTGCAGACCCTTGAGACGTGACGATGCCAGACCCAAATCCTCCAGGCGGAGCAAGGTCGGTCCGGCCTGAACGTGCAACCTCATCCGCTCGCCCGCGGTGGTACCCGAGGTGATGACGTCTGTGGGGCCGATGTGCCCGGTCTGGCTCAGCAAGGCTGCCTGAATTCGCCCGCGCTGTGGACGGCGGACCTCCTCGACGTTCAAACCCGCGATGCGCTTGAGGAAGCGGAAGACGCGCTCTCCCTGCTCGGCGGGCATCCCCTCGCTTTGCTCCGAAGCCACCCCGTCGATGTGCAGGACGATCCGATACTGCTCCTTTCCCGCCAGCATGTCCACGTCCGATGCGCGGCGCCGTAGCACGTCAAAGAGCAAGTCCTGAACCGCCTCATACTCGGCGAGTTCGTCAGGATCCTTGGGACGCTCGACGAACTTGCCCTCGTGGTTCTCCAGTTGGACCCGCACCCCTTTATCGTCCTTGGCACGCTTGCCTTCACCGTCCCGAATAACGAGGCGCTTGATGTGGTCGACGGTGCACACGCGCGCCGCCGGCACGACCCGCCCGTTGCGGTGAAAGATGTACATGAGCAGGGCGCCGCCCGTAAGCACGAACCAGAAACCAATGCCGAGGAAGAACAGAACCCCCTTCCACGGGATCACGAACAGAGCGAAAAACCCGACCAACGCCCCGGAGATGACGATCATGTTCCAGTGTTCGCGCCGCGTCTTGACCACATTGGTGTCGCGATCGACCCACTGCGCGGAAAGACCCCAGAGGAACAGCAGAACAACGACCGTTCCAATCTTGAGCAGGTTGACGTATCCCGTTCCATCGGGAACCGCAGCCAGAATCGGCATCATCATGCTCAGGTCCATGCTCAGGTCCATGGTCTAGCGTGGTGCGTCACGCGGATGGCATTTTTTCAGAGCCCCGACCGTGAGGGAGGGGACACGACGCATTCGCCGGAACCGCTCCCTCACGGTCGCGGCTCTGATCGCAAAAACGTCGCCAACCCGTGGCACTACACTAGCCGATGATACCGCCACTCGACACGGATATTCCCTTCAGACGCATCTTGAGCTCATCGGGATTGGGAGCGGCAGCGTACGCCGTCTTGACCGCGATCTGCTCCGCCTCCACCAGCACGCGGAGCGATTCCGTGAAATCCACCATGTTCTCATGGTACGAGTTGCGGATGACGGCGCCAATTTCGCTATCACGCCCGGCTGCGATCAGTTTGCGAATCGTGCTGTTGCAGAGCATGATCTCGCAGCACGGAACCCGTGGAATGTCCGGCTGAAGACCGGGCAGCAGCTTCATGCACACAATCGCCTGTAAGCTGAACACGAGTGCAGTGCGAATCTGCTGGCGAGCCTCTTCCGGGAACAGTTCCAGAATCCGCCCAATCGTTCCCGAGGCGCTGGAGGCGTGGATGGTCCCGAAAACGAGGTGCCCCGTCTCCGCGGCGGCGATCGCAGCCCCGAACGTCTCCTCGTCCCGCAGCTCGCCGATGAGGATGACGTCCGGATCCTGTCGCATGAGGTACTTGAGCGCACTGTCGAAGTTCTCGACATCGATCCCAACCTCCCGTTGGTTGACGAACGCCTTTTTGTCCTCATAGAGGAACTCGATCGGATCCTCCAGCGTCACGATGTGGCACGCGCGCGTCCGGTTGATCTCCTCCAACATCGCGGCAATCGTCGTGCTCTTCCCACTACCTGTGATTCCCGCCAGCAATATCAAGCCTTGCTCTAGTTTCGTCAGGTTGCTGAGGGAGGCGGGGAGATGGAGCTGCTCGTAGTTGAGAATCTCTCGCGGGACACGGCGAACCGCAAGGGACATCTTGCCGCGTTGGCGAAACACATTGATGCGGAACCTGTCGGCACCGCCGATTTGATACGAGAAGTCCGCCGCGCCACGGTCACGGTAGGCGGCAATGGCGGTCTCGGCCATGATTTCAAACGCCATGGCCTCGATTTCCTCGTGGCTTATCGGCGTCGAGTCGATATTGCGGATTTCGCCCTTGAGGCGGAACTTGCAGGGTGTTCCTGCTTTCATGTGGAGGTCCGACGCCTCGTGCCGGCTCATCGCCCGGAAGTACTTGTCGATCTTGGGCAAGCTCTTTTGGACCTCTGCCTTGGGCGGGTCCGGCGAACCATTCAGATCCGATGCAGCGTCTGACAAGCCCTATCCATCCTTTCATTCGGTGAGAGTGCAAGCGACCCCGAAAAAGACGGCTATGATGCTCCGCTGGGAATGCCAATCACCCCAAGCCGCCACTCGCACTCGCGCGGTGGCTCGAGCTCCGCAATGACACTCAGCCTATATGCCACAACATTGTAGGTTCCGTACAATCTGCTTCAAGGTCGAAAATGGAACGGGGCGGGCTTGCGGGCGTGCCGGGTTTGTGGGTGGATTCCTGAACCGAGCCCCGAGCGCAAGCGACGGGTTCTTCCACCGCCCCGAACGAACACCCCGTGGTCACCCCGCACCAATCGGTTGGCAGCTCCCTGCGCTGCAGTAACCCCTTCCTCGATGATTGGTGCGGGAGGGGTCGGATAAGAACCCCGCGCTGGCGCTTGGGGGTCGGATTGGCGCCCGCGTGCGGTCACGCGCGGACTTGCCCGATGACAGATCCGGTGTTAAATGGTTACTGTGTTACCCAAGGGGCGGCGGCCATCGAATGGGCCTGCTCAGGTAGCACCGAGACGCGCAGCGGTGAAAGTGCCCGCGCCTCCTCCTCCATCAGTTCAGGGTTGGACAGCACTGACCGATACGGAAAATGGGCCTCTGGGGAGGAGCTGGGATAGTAGGTCGGATCGGGCGATGTTCTTACGATCACAACCACGACTGTACGGGAGTGGTGCCGGCGAAAACGTCGGACTCCCTCCCTTACGGTCGGGGTTCGGATACGAGGTCGTCTGTTTGAATCACTACACCGGGCGCGGACGCGGGACGCGAGCGCGGGATTCGTGAGGAACGGTCATGACGAATGTCAACGGAGCTACAGAGATTGACACCAGGCGATCAGGCCGAGTAGGCGCGGCCGATCGGCTCAAAAGGCTGTACATCATCGCTCTGGGTTTGATCGCATTGCTGACGATCGTAAGCCAGTTGGTGATTCAGCGAGCCCTGATGACGCAGGAGAGCGACGCGCTGGTGATCAACGTCGCCGGGCGTCAGCGGATGCTCAGCCAGGAGTTGGCCAAGACCGCACTGGCCGTCGATGAGGTGCTCGACCATTGCTATGACGAGCAAACGGAATCGTTCCCAGACTGCGACGAACTCGTGGTCCGCCTCGCCAATCTAGGCGGCGCGCTCGACCTGTGGACACGTTCTCATGCCGGGCTCAGGCACGGCGACGCCGAACTCGATCTTCCCGGCGCGAACAGTCCCGAGGTGACGGCGTTGTTCGAGACGGTTGAGCCGCACTATCACGCGATGCGCGAGGCCGTCGAGGAGCTTCTCGAATATGACCCTAAGGCGAGGTCTGCGTCCGTGGATCAACGTGTGAGTCAGGTGCTCATTCCCAAGATCATGGAACACGAAGGGCTTTTCCTGGTTGGGATGAATGAGATCGTCCTGGTGTACGAGGCCCAGGCGAGACAACGAGTGTCGGGGTTGAAACGAACGGCATTGATCCTGATGTCGGTCATCCTGCTTGTGCTGCTGTTGGAAGCGGTCCTGGTGTTTGCCCCGGCCGCTCGGGTCATCCGAAGGCAGTTCACGCAGTTGCGCCAGAGCGAGGAGTGGCTATCGACGACGCTCAAGAGCATTGGTGATGCCGTCATCGCCACCGACGCTACGGGCCGCGTGAAATTCATGAATGTGGTCGCCGAGGAACTGACAGGTTGGACGCACGATGACGCCGCAGGGAAACCTGTGGGTGAGGTCTTCGTGATCGTCAAAGAGGCAACGGGGGAACCGGCGGAAAATCCCATCACCAAGGTATTGCAGGAAGGTGTCACCGTCGGGCTGGCGAATCACACCGCGTTGATCAGCAAGAACGGGACAAGGCGACCGATTGACGACAGCGGTGCGCCCATCAGAGACGAGCAGGGACAGGTTCTGGGCGCCGTACTCTGTTTCCGGGACATCACCGAACGCAAACAGGCCGAAGAAGCGCTGCGGCAAAGCGAGACCAAGTTCCGGTCTATTTTCGAGACCGTTGGCAACTTGATTACTTCCGTTGACGAAGAAGGGATTATCGTCGAGTGCAACAATAGAGTGTGGGAATTTCTGGGGTACAAGAAAGAGGAAATCATCGGCCGGCCGATGACTTGGA
>JADFOB010000056.1 GCA_022563055.1 Planctomycetota bacterium | reverse complement strand
GAGCGGGTCAGCGGCCTGCTGGTGGAACCGGGTGATGAGGAAGCGCTGGCCCGCGCCATCCGGGACGTTCTTGTGGATGGCGATCTGGCAGCGCGGTTGGAAGAAGGCGGGCGGCGCCGAGCGGAGCAGCGGTTCGATATCAAACGGAACGTGGCTGTGATGCATGGATGGCTTGGGAATGGGCGGACCGGTACCGGATCAACCGGAGAACCACTCCCATACGGTTGCGGCGCGGACGTGGCGGAACGAGCGTCTCGACATACGGAAACCACGGTCGGAGAAGTGTCGTGAAGCTGCGCTGGACCATCAAGACCAGGCGCGGGCGACTTGACGTAAACCGTGTGCGGGCTCTGTACGCGCGGTTTGGGCGCTATGTTCGACCGCACCGATGGAGACTGCTTTGTGCCCTCGGCGCCGCGCTGGGTACCATCGCGATGAGCGTCGCGGCGCCCTGGCCCATCAAGATCATCTTTGACTACATCCTGACGGACAAGATGAGACCGTCGCGGATCACGGAATTGCTGTCGCGCGTTGCGTCGACGCCCACATCCACACTGGCGTGGGTGTGCGCCGCGATTCTCCCCATCGTGCTGCTCGAGGCCCTGTTCTCCTACGCACGCGACGTCCTTCTTGCGCACACCGGGCAACATGTGGTGGGAAAGATCCGCCAGGATCTTTTCCGCCACTGAAACTCTGATCCGGGAGGCGGCGCGGCGGGTCGACGCCGAGGAGTTTATCGACGTGCTGCCTGATGGCTTCGATACCGTCCTGGGGCAAGGCGGGTCCACGCTTTCGGGAGGTCAAAGGCAGCGCATCGCCCATGCGCGGGCACTGCTGCGCAAACCGTCCATCTTGCTGTTGGATGAGCCGGCCACCGGACTGGACAACATCACGCGGACGCTGGTCGAGCAGGCGTGGCGCTCGCCCTCCAACACAGCCACCACCATCGTCATTTGCCATCGACTGAGGGACATGGAGCGGTTTGACCGGATCTTCGTGCTCGCCGGCGGACGGGTTGAGGAACGCGGCACTCACGTGTAGCTGCTGGCGCTCGACGGCACGTACGCCGCGATGAACGCCCGGGAGCGTGCCTCGGGGAACTCGCAGGCTCGAACGGAACGGACGGCATGTTGAAGACCGCCATCGACATTCCAAGCAAAGACGCCATCGCCGGGTTCCGCTCTTGTCTGCACGCCCAGGTCGTTCTGTCCGCCTGCCGCGACCAGCTTGTGGGAGTCGAGAAGTCCGTTCGGAGCGCGTGGAGACATGCTCGCCTGGTCGAAGCGCTCTACCACCCGCGGCGTTATCTCCGCGTTGTCTACGCATTGGGGGACAACCCGAAACTGCCCGCCAACCGATTATGGCCCGAGGGTCGGCTCGTCTATCTCCACGCGCCGTTGCGCAAGCCCATGTCGCGTCGAGGCACCATCGTCACCATCGGCGGCGCAGAGGTCGAAGCCCACTGCTTCCCCAACGATCGACGGCTTCGCGGGCTTCGCCGGTTCGCCCTCCGCGAGTCGACGCTGCACGTGTGGCAGCAGTGGATCGATCAAAGCGGAGACGGGTTTTGCATCGACCCCGCGTCGCTCCAGCGCTTACTGGTTCGCTACGTGCCGGAACAGAAATGGCTGATCCGCCTGCGCGGAGAGGGTGGCACACCGTCGTCCGGTCCGCCGACGAAGCGGCGTATCGCGGTTCGCTGCACTTCACCCATTGTCTGTGCCACCCTGCTGGAAAGACACAACGCGCTGGCGAAACGGTTGGAGGGCGGTGGAAACTCCTTCCGCGTTCCGTCCGTCGTTGGGGTAAGCGAGGACCGCACACTGCTAGTGCTCTGTCAAGGATGGTTCGATGGGTTGGCCCGTGTGGCACAGCGGCCCTCCGCTGTGTCTTGGCAGACACCCAGCCGAGGGCGGCTGGGCTACACCGAGGGCGGCGGGGCCACGAATGACTCAGCCAACCCATCAGATCAGGACTGACAAAGCACTAGCCGAAGTCGCCGCCTGACATAGTAGAAACTACTGGTTAGGGCTACAGGGCAAGGCCCTCTCGCGTGCGGTCGGGTCGTCGGCAGGGATGATGCCTTAAGACGTCTCACAGGTGGCTGACCTGCCCCGTAGAAACTATGAAAGAGGCGATGGACACGGAGCATGGGCGAGGGATAGGAAGCAAGAGGCTAAGAGCGGCGGGCAGGAAGCGAGGGACAACGGGGACACGGGACGCATTGCCCGATCCGGGTACACTTGGTCGGACGATGGGGGCAACAGGAAGGGTTAGAGCCCGCGGGTCAGGTCGTGTGCGGTCTTGGTCAAGTGCAAAGCGAGCGTGATGGGTGAAGCTCTGAATCATGCGTCGACGCCCGATGGCCAGGGATCGCTCGCCTGGATCGAGTGGGTCTGCCTTGCGATCGCGGCAGCCGTGCTGGTCGGGTTCCGGCTCCACGCCTTTGATTTGCCGCTCGAAACCGACGAGTGCAACTATGCCTATATCGGATCGCGTTTACTGGCGGGGGATCGCCTGTACGTCGACGTCTGGGATCATCAACCCTTCGGCGTGTTCGTTCTGGTCGCCACGCTGATCCGAATCTTCGGTGACGCACCGGAGGTCTTCCGATGGACGGCCATGATGTTCTCGCTCGGATCGCTTGGCCTCATCTTTGCGATCGTTCGGCGATGTGCGGGGCGATGGGCTGCGATCATGGCGGCTGTCCTCTTTGCCCTGGTGTCGTCCGATCCGGGAACAGCCGGTGAGGGTTGCAACCGCGAAATCTACATGAACACCTTCGTCCTCGCGGCGTGGTACCTCGCGATCCACCGCCCGCCCGGAAGATCGGATTGGCCGATCTTCGCATCGGGCGTCGTTCTTGGACTGGGATCGACGCTCAAGACGATTCTCGCGGTTCACTGGTTCATGCTGGCGTTTTGGATCGTTCTCACTGTGGCGCAGCACGCGGACGGAGGGCGACGAGTCCGAAAGGCTCTCAGGGTGCTTGCGGTATTCGCCGCGGGTCCGGCGATCATCTGGATTGGTTCACTGGCTTACTTCGCAGCCACGAACCGCCTGGATGACTTCGTGGACGCCGTCTTCCTGTTCAACCTCGGCTATAGCGGTTCCTCGGAAGCGTTCCTGAGCCGGTTCGCACGCTTCTTTTCACCGCCAAGGCACCCGTTTGTCTTTGACAGCGCTATGCCCCTGTGGATCGGCTCGATCGGCGCGACCGTCTGGCTTGTTGTTAGGAGCGTGCGTGCAAGATGTGGCGATTCAACGACGATCCTTCTAATGCTGGCGGGTAGCTACCTGGCGGTCTGTCTCCCTGCTCGGTTTTGGCCTCATTACTATTACCTGTTGGTCCCCCCGGCGGTGATTGCCGTTTCCGTAGCGCTGGGTCAGTTGCTTGCGCGTTGGATCCCACCGGACGAAAGCGCGCGATCGGAACGTAGGTCGGGCTTGGCCCGACGGAATCTCACCACACCGCGACTTGAGTCGGGCGAAGCCCGACCTACCGGCGTGCGTGTCGTTCAACAGACAACCACTGCTGACACAGCAGTGGCACATACGCCCGCGGCTCAGGGACGGACGAAGTCGCGGGCGCTCAGGCGTGGATCGCTGCTGGCGTTGGCGATCTTACCGATCTGGCTGTTCAACACCGAGTATGACAGCTACCTGAGCCAAAAGCCGTTCGGCATCACGATCGACCGGTACAACTCCCGTGATTTCTGGGGTCGTGCCATCGGCGAGAAGGTTCGGGATGCCACGGATCCGGGCGACACCGTTTTCGTCTACGGCAACGAGGCGGAGGTTTACTACTACGCCCAAAGGCGCTGTGCGTCGCGATTCACGATGATTACCGCACTGCACGCGGGCTACGCCGGCGCCGAGGCGCGATGCGCGATCCTGCTAAGTGAATTGGAGCAGCGGCTTCCGAGGATCATCATCGTCCTCTTTGATGAAGCGCCGTTTGACGGTTGGCTCGCCTTTCTGGAACGCCACTACGGCAAGGCCATCGGTCTGGACCGCCATGATCTGACGGGAAAAACAATCATGGCCGTGTTCGCCCGGAAGGACCAACCGCTCAAGAAACCCGGGATCGACTGGAATTGGGATCGCTCCGAGGTGGGCGGATGGTTTCCCAAACGGAATCGGGTCCGTGAAATAACCGGCGGGGACTTCGTCCCGTAGGAACTTTGTGATAGCAGCCCAGCGATTCAGGGCAGGTCGATTCAAACATTGGGGCGATCCACGCGATCACCCCGTCGACACACATGGGCACCAGACCCGAACCCGTGTCGAGGCGACCCGGTTCATAGTTTCTTTCAGGCTGCGTTAGGGCACAGCGCCCAGGCCGCCGGAAGTGTTACGGACGCACGGACGCTGCATCGGCCTGCGGTGCTTGCGGGATTGTGCACAGCGATGTAGCATGGCGAATCGGTTCATGGTACGTAACCAAGAGTGCCCACGGATGCGAAGGATCGGCGTCAATCTGATCACGTGTGGATTGCTGTTTGGCGGCGGATGCGGCGTGGCTTCGGTCATGACCGACTTCCCCAATCGTCTGGTCGGTGCCCAGGGGCAGGAATTCGTGCTGGAAGATCTGGAAGCAATCGCCACCCACCCGAACATGTCGGACGACCGGAAGCGCGATCGGTTTCGCGAGCTGGGCATCGAAGACGAAAAGCTCATTGACGCCCTGCTTGGTCTCTAGTGCATTTCCCGTTACCGTGTTCCGAGCCGCGGGCTTGAGCCCGCGCGATTTGGGCGGACTCGATGCCGTTTCCAGACCGGTTCTACCGGTAGACGAAAACGGGAAGTGCTGTAGCAGTCCGTTGGGGAAGTAGCGGCCGCCCCCCGTGGCGGCCGTAGGAGTCCGAACACGCCTCGGCGCTCTACGTCGGCCACGGGGGGCCGACGCTACAGAGTTCCGGAACCACAATTCCCCGTGGTCGGAAGTGTCGCGGACCAGTTCACCGGCGCCTCTACGCGCTTGACACTTCATCCACCCCTCCTAGCATTGAGTATAGGATGGCAAATGGAGGGTTGCAGATTGAGGATTGCCAATTGGAAACCCTCAATCCTCAATCGCCAAGGTGCAACCCCGGTCTATTGGCGGTTCGGGCGAAACGATGTTCACCGGCATTATCGAATCTGTGGGGACGATTGCGGCTATTGGACCCCTATCCGGCGGCAAGCGCATGCGCGTCCACGTCGGTTCGTGGGCGGGTGAGTGCAAACCCGGTGCCAGCGTTTCGGTCGGCGGCGTCTGTCTGACCGTTGCATCGGGCGATGGGGAATACCTCGAATTCGACGTCATCACCGAGACGCTCGATCGGAGCACGCTCGGAGCCAAGAGGATCGGTAGCAAGGTTAATCTGGAACGCGCCCTGCGCGTGGGCGATCGGTTGGACGGCCACTTCGTCCAGGGCCATGTGGACGGCACCGCCGTCGTTGGGCGGGTTCTCTGCTCGCCGCGGGAACAGGTTATCTGGTTCGAGCCCCAGGCCCATCTTCTCCCCTACATCATCCCCAAAGGATCGGTGGCAGTCGAGGGCGTGTCGCTCACCGTCGCTGCGACTCGCGGTCCTACGTTCTCCGTCGCCTTGATCCCCACGACGCTCGAGCGCACGACGTTGTCGTCGCTGTCCACCGGCGACCGTGTGAATATCGAATCGGATATGATCGTGCGAACCATTGTTGGGCATCTCTCGGGCATGCCGGCCTCCACCGGCGTTACCGTCGATACACTTCGCGAGTCGGGCTTCGCATGACCTCCCACCTGGCCAATACCGATGCGCCCTGCGCGGCGCGACCGACTCGACCGCTCATCGGTATTACGATGGGCGATCCGTGCGGTATCGGTGCGGAGGTGATCGTCAAGGCGCTGGCGGATCCCGACGTGCGCCACCTTGGCCGGTTTCTCATCTATGGTACCGACGGCGTGCTCTTTGACGCCGCACGCAGCGCGGGCATTAAACCCTTCTGGTTCCGCGTCGATCGCCAGCGCGCCGGGCGCATCGATTCCGGCGTTGTCGTGGTCGACTTCGACGACTTTGCGGGGCATACCTGGACGCCGATCCGGCCTGGCGCCGAGGGCGGAAGAGCCTCGCTGGCATTCTTCGACGAGGCGATCCAGGCCGCCCGAAACGGGACGATCGACGCCATCGTCACCGGTCCGATCCACAAGATCAGTTGGCAACTGGCCTCTTGCCGGTTTCCGGGCCATACCGAGAAACTGGCGGACGCGCTGAAGACCACCCGGTACAACATGGCGTTCATCGGCGGCGGACTGCGCATCGCGCTGGTCAGCGTGCACATGGGTCTCTTTGAGCTTCAAAAGAAGCTCACGATCGGGTCGATCTTTCAACCGATCGACCTGCTCGATGACGCCCTGCGGCGATGGTTTGGCATACAGGCGCCGCGCATCGCGGTGGCCGGGCTGAATCCCCACGCCGGTGAGGGCGGGTTGTTTGGGGACGAGGAGACTCGCGTGATCGAGCCGGCGATGCAGATGGCTCGCAATGCGGGCATGCACGTCGAGGGTCCGTTTCCCGCCGATACGATCTTTACGCCGCGAGTCCGCAACCGCTACGACGGCATCGTAGCCATGTACCACGATCAGGCTCTGATCCCGATCAAGCTGCTCGCGTTCGATACCGCGGTGAACGTGACGCTAGGGCTACCCGTCATCCGAACCGGTGTCGATCACGGGACGGCCTTCGACATCGCCGGCAAGGGTCAGGCCGACCCCGGTAGCATGAAAGAGGCTCTTCGCCTCGCCTGTCTGCTCGCCTCCAACACGACCGCCGCAAAGTGGTCTCCCTCCCGCGCCACTGTGCCGAAAGTGTAGGCGCGACATGGGGACGAGCCCACGACCCACCCGCATAGCAGTCCGTTGAACAATCAGAACCCCGACCGTGAGGGAGGGACGGTGCCCGCCTTGGTCGGACCGCTTCCTCACGGGCGCGGTTCGGATGCCTTGATGGGTGCCACTGCTCTGTGAGCAGTGCGCCTGACCGGGCGATGGTGTCACGAACGGCGGCACTGCCGGCACGGCAGTGGCACAACGCTATCCATCATCTCAAGTGTCAAAGAGCACTGGCGCGGGGTGTTGGTTCGGGGCGCTGGAAGAACCCGTCGCTCGCGCTCGAGGCTCGGTTCGGGAATCGACGCACAAACGTGGCGCGGACACCGCGATGACCTGTCGGGGCAGAGTGCTTGACAGCCTCTCAACCGCGCAATAGCGTCGGGGCTTGAATTCCAAGACCAACCATTGATCAAGGACGAAACCATGCAAACGCTCAAAGCGAGTGTGGCCATCTTGTCGGGGATCCTCATGATCTCTACCGGCTGTGCCACGGGGGATTCCGCACCGCAACCAACCGCTGAAAGCCCGCGAGCGGAGACCAAGCCCACCGAGGAACCACGGGTCGCTGTGGAACAGCAGGAGGTCGTGGATAATCCGACCACACGTGCGGGTCGCGGTGTTCCCGATCTAA
>JADFOB010000055.1 GCA_022563055.1 Planctomycetota bacterium | reverse complement strand
GGAGATTCCGATGAAGCGCGCATGGATACCCCGTTGCATGTTGGTCTTCTCACTGGCGCTGTCGGCGGCATTTCCGCCGGTCGGGCTTGGCGCCGACAAGAAGAACGATCCTCAGATCGATCCCAAGGCGGCGGAGGTTCTCCATCGGTTCAGTGACTACATGGGCAAAGCGAAGAACTTCCGCGTCAAGGCGACGATGGACTGGCGATTCGGCAGGGGCGACCACAAGGGGCGGGTAGGCGACGAGGAGGGGCGAGAACACCGCGGATCCAAGTACCGCATCGCGCTCGAGCGGCCCAATCGCTTCGCGATGATTCTAAAGCGCGGCGAGGTCGGCGCGACGGTCGTCAGCAACGGCGAGCAGATGTTCACCTACATTCCCCATCGAGAGTCGTACACGCTGGGCGACGCCCCGAGCGACTTCGGGCCCATCATCGACGTGCTCACCATGACCGAGGGCGTGACGAACATGGTCGGCTTTGTCTTCGTGCGAGCGCTGCTGGATCAAGATCCCTACGCGGTTCTCACGAGCGGGTTCGCCAAGGGCGAGTACCTTGGGACGGACAAGGTCGATGGTTCACCGTGTGACCATGTCAAGTTGACGGAGGGTGAGCTCACGTTCGAGTTCTGGATCAAGTCGGGAAAGAAACCGCTGGTTATGCGGTTTCAGGTGGGCTTGCCGCGTGACCAGGCGCGGATCGGCGACGAGCGATACGATCCGCACGGGTCCGAGCGGATCAGCATCCGCGTCGCGTTTCGCGATTGGAAGATCGACGGCAAGATGCGCGGCCGGGACTTCAAGTTCAAGGTGCCCAGGAAGGCTCAGGAAGTCGCCAGCGCTAAAGAACTCGAGTTCGCCTATCCGCCCCATCCTCTGCTCGGCAAGAAAGCCCCGAAGTTCAAGACCGATCTGCTTAACGGCGAGGAATTCAAGCTTTCTCGGCACAAGGGCAAGCACATCGTCGTGCTGGATTTCTGGGCTACCTGGTGCGTACCATGTCGGATGGCGCTGCCGGGGCTCATCGAGGTAACCAGCGCCCTTGCAGATCGCGGGGTTCGCTTTTACGCCGTCAATCAGCGAGAAGAAAAGGACGTGATCACCAGTTTCCTCAAGCAGCAGAAACTCGACTTCACCGTGGCCATGGATGCCAAGGGCAAGATCGCGGACAAGTATCACGTGCAGGGCATTCCCCAGACGGTCATCATCGGCAAGGACGGGACCGTGCAGGCTGTCCATCGAGGCTTCTCGCCCGACCTGAAAGAGCAGCTTGCCAAGGAATTGGAGACGCTTTTGTCCGGCGAGAAGCTGGCCAAGGCCGGGCGCTGACCGTCGAGGGCGCTGACACTCGAGGGCGCTGACACCAAGCCGGCGGCGGGGGCAGCTCAAGCGATGGATTCTGTTGGGTGCCACTGCTCTTGAGCAGTGTCTGCGTGGAACTCGACATCCGCACTGCTCAAGAGCAGTGGCACACATTCAGGCTCTGCCTAACCCGCAGAATCAAGACGGACGGAACGCCTGTAACGGCCTTCCCAAAATCCGTGACGGACCCGTCCAGGCCCGCGCTCGTGGATTTGCGTCCCGGATTTGCGTCCCGTTGAGTTGTCCGTTGAGGAACTGGTCCTCCGGCCCGTCGCTTACGCTCCGGGCTCTGATCGGAGTTGCACGTTTGCGCACGGTCATTTAGGGTTTGATGCGATGCTGCGTGCCGCCCAACTCGACATCGACCGCGCGTTTGTGCTCGTGATCGATCTTCAGGAGAAGCTGCTGCCGCTCATCCCGCGCAGGGAGCAGATCATCCGCGCCGTCAAGAAGCTGCTCGACGGCGTGCGAATCTTCAACTTGCCGGTGCTCGCGACCGAGCAGTACAGCAAAGGCCTGGGTCCGACCGACTCCCCCATCCGCGTTCACTTGGGGACAACGAACTCGGCCATCATCGAGAAGCTGACCTTCAGCGCCTGCGGCCAAGGGTCCGTGCGCGACGCGATACGGAGTATTGATCGTCCCCAGGTTCTGATTGCCGGCATCGAAACCCACATCTGTGTCTTGCAGACGACGCTCGATCTTATCACGATGGACTATGATGTCTTCGTCTGCGCGGATGCCGTCGGTTCGCGAGGCCGGCTCGACCACGACGTCGCGCTGGATCGTATGCGACAGGAGGGTGCTTTCGTCACGACGGTCGAGAGTGCGTTGTTCGAGTTGTGCACCCGGTGTGACACCGACGAGTTCAAGAAGATGCTCGATCTCATCAAAGCTTCCCCGCCCCACGACTGATTGGACTCACGATGCCCGACTGGAAGATACCATAGCCGCCGGCCCATCGGACGCTATCTGTGCAATACGGTGAACCCGATTACGACGACCTGGACGAAGAATGGGTCGACGATGACGACGACGATTCCGAGGATGATCTGCTGGTCTGTCCTTCGTGCAACGGGTCTGTTCACGAAGACACACAACAGTGCCCCCATTGCGGTGACTGGATCATCCCGCGCTATCCGTCGGGTCCATTCAAGCGGTACGTTTGGCCGATTGTTACGCTGCTCCTCCTCTTGGCGATCGTCCTGACCTATGTGCTTTAGTATGACAGCGCTGGATTGTCCAAAACGAACCGAGCCGCGGGCTTTAGCCCGCGCGATGCCCCGGTTTTCGGTAGCGCTAAACCGCTTTGAGATCGCGCAGGCTCAAGCCTGCGGCTCGTAAACGTGGTTCCTGCACTGTCATATTAGGCTTTGTCTGACAACTATAGTAACGCTCGACGTTCCTGCCGCCCGACGGCCGCCACGGGGGGCGGCCGCTACGTCGTGGGTGAAACCGCTCCAGTCGCTTGTGCCATTGCTCTTAGAGCAGTGGCACCCAGACCTCACTGCTCAAGAGCCGTGGCACATCGGCCCTCCGCTGTGTCTGGGGAACCCCCCAGCCGAGGGCGGCTGGGCTACGCGCTAGATCGACGGTATCGGATTGCGGCTGCCCGGTTCCCAACTCACTTTGACGACCACCGCGGCGTAGACTTCCGCCGCCCCGGAGTGACGCAGAACCTTTGCACACTCGTCGATCGTAGCGCCGGTCGTCTTGACATCGTCGATGAGCAGGAGGCGGGCTTTATTCAGGGTGACATCGGCGCGGAGTGCAAACGCCCCTCGAACGTTCTCGATTCGAGCGTTGTAGCCAAGCCCGATCTGGTGAGGCCCACCGCGCACCCGCCGAAGCAGCGGCGCATGGACCAGCCCGGTCTGCTTGGCCACCACGGCGGCCAGTCGCTCCGCCGGGTACACCGCCCGTCCCACGCGATGTCGCCAGTGCGTTGGGACGGGAAGGAGGGCTTCGACACGGTCACGCCACGGCGCCGACTCAACCGCCTGAGCCAGCCAGCCGCCCAGGATCGGCTCCAACGCCTCACGTCGATTGTACTTGTATGCCCGAACAAGCTGCGCGAGATATCCCCCGTAAGCGGCGACGCGGACGGTGCCGTCCACACGCAGCGTCTTGTTCCGGCATTGGCTGCATCGACCCCCCAGAACCTCGCCATCGACGACTGTGCAGGCACAGCCTGGGCAGTAGATCACGCTACGCTCCGCATCAATGGCTTCCACACAGGCAGGGCATTGTGGTCGATCACCGCTCACAATCGGATCCTGGCAGACAAGACATCTGGGCGGGAAAACGAGATCCAACACCGAGCCGATCCCTCGTCCGATAAGGGTCTCGGTACCGTGCGGGGCCGACTCGCCAACGGCAGAGTTGTGCATCTTTGCGATAGTCATCTCGCCGTTATAATACGCGGGGCGAAACGGTTTACGCCATCCGGTACGCAACATGCTCCGATTTTGGTGACGAGGACTCAATGACGCGGCAGCAGGCTTGGCAATTGGCAATCGTGGCGGTCTCACTGCGGTGCGCACCGATCGTTGCGCAAATGCCGGTGACAAAGGTGGTTGTGGTCGAGGCGCAGATGCTCGAGGCGCCGGCGACGATCACCCTGGTCGGTACGGTGCACCCGGTCCGCCGCAGCCGGGTCGCGTCCGAGATTGCCGGTCTGGTGGACAGCGTGCCCGCGCGACAGGGCGACCTCGTTTTGGAGGGCGATACCCTCTGCAAACTCAGGGACGACACGCTGACCCTTGAGCTTGTCGAGGCGGAGGCACGGCTCGAGGCGCTCAACGCGCGGCATGAGGAGCTGCTCACCGGAACGCGCAGTGAGGATTTGAGGCGTCTTGCGGCTATGCGCGATGAAGCCGCCGCCGACCAGGAACGCTGGAAGCTCGAGAACCAGCGCGTCGGGAAGCTCTACGAGGGTAGTGAGTCCAACGCCAAGGAGCTCTACGACACGCGGGCGGATTTCCATCGCGCCCAGTCGCGCATGATCGCGGCACAGGCGGTGTACGATCTTGCCCTGGCGGGTCCGCGGGATGAGGTGATCGCCGAGGCTGCCTATGAAGCCGCGGCACAACAGGCGGTCGTGTTCCGTGTGGAAAGTGCGCTACGCAAAACGGCTATCCCAGCACCCTACACGAGCTATGTGGTCGAGCGCACGGTGGAGATCGGCGAGTGGGTTCCCATCGGCGGTCAGGTGGCGGAGGTCGTGGATCTGGCGACCGTGCTCGTACGCGTCGATGCGCCCGAGTCAATCATGCCGTACCTCGTTGTGGGTGAACCGGCCCGTGTCGCCATCGACGCCCTTGGGAAGACGTTCGAGGGTTCGATCCGCCACGTGATTCGACAGGCGGACGCCACCGCGCGGACCTTCCCCGTCGAGATCGAATTGGACAACCGTGACGGTCGGATGGCCGCCGGAATGTTCGCGCGGGTCACGCTACCCGCCGGTCCCAAGGAGCGAGTCGTCGCCGTGCCCAAGGACGCGATTGTCGAGCGCGACGGTACGGCCTACGTCGCCATGACCATGCCGGGTAAACACGGCGGGATGGTCGGGTTGCTCATGCCGGTGACGACGGGCGGGGACGTCGGCGATTGGATCGCGATCACGTCGGGCAATGTTCGCCCCGGAATGGCGCTCATTACACGGGGCAACGAGCACATCCTCCCCTTCCCAACGCCGGTCCAAATCGTGAACGATCGGGGGACACCGGTACCCATGCCGCCTCGCACCACCGCAGCCCAAGGACCAAAGTCAAGAGATGAATAGCGAATTGCGAATTATGAATAGCGAATTAAGAATTATGAATAGCGAAATAGGAGCGAGCGGACCCTACGCCTTTCGCCCTTCGCCATTCGCTATTCGCCATTCGCCATTCGGTATTCGGCCGCGCCCTTCGACCTTTGACCAGTCGCCCCCACACGGCGGGAGCGATTGAATGGGAATCATCCGATTCGCCATCGAGAACCCGGTCAAGATCACCGTCGGCGTGATCCTCGTGGTACTGTTCGGCCTGCTCAGCATTCTGAGGATTCCGATTCAGCTTACGCCCGACGTCGACCGTCCGGTCATCACCGTTTCGACCAGTTGGATCGGAGCCAGTCCCCAGGAGATCGAAAGCGAGATCATCGATCGCCAGGAGGACAAGCTCAAAGGCGTCACCAATCTCAAGAAGATGACCTCCACGTCGAGCCAGAGCTCGGGCAAGATCCGCCTCGAGTTCCCCGTCGGTGTCGACAAGAACATTGCCTACCGCGACGTTTCGGACAAACTCCGCCAGGTCACCGGTTACCCCGAAGAGGTGGATGAGCCGGTCATCTCCGCGACCGATGACGACATGGCCAATACGATTGCGTGGCTGATGCTGACCGGTACAAAAGGGCAGGACATAGCCCACCTCAAGACCTTTGTGGAGGAAAAGGTCGCCCCACAACTCGAGCGTGCCGAGGGCATTGCGGAGGTGCCGGTCTACGGCGGACTCGACCGCGAAGTGCGGATCGAGGTGGACGCGCACCTGCTCGCAGCCAGACGCCTTACCTTCCGGGACGTCGAACGGGCGCTGCGCCGGCAGAATAGGAACATCTCCGCCGGAACCATCGCGCAGGGAAAGCGAGATTACACCTACCGTACGATTGGTGAATACCGAAACATTAAAGACATCGAAGACACCGTCATCGCCTATCGCGACGGTGGCCCGGTTCTCATACGGGACGTCGCCGTCGTCGTCGATGGGTTCAAGAAGCCCTATGCCTTCGTCCGCAGTAAGGGCCGGTTCGTGATCGCGATGCCCGCTCGGCGCGAAACCGGGGCGAACGTCATACAGACGATGGAGAACCTCAAGGCACGAATTGCCGTGGTCAACAAGGAAATCCTCGCGCCGCGCGGGCTCGATCTGGAACTGACGCAGGTCTACGACGAGACGCAATACATCCAAGGCGCGATCCGCTTGGTCATCCAAAACATCTTCATCGGCGGACTCCTTGCGACCGGTGTGCTCATGCTGTTTCTGCGAAGCGGCAGTGCGACCGCCATCATTGCGCTGGCGATCCCCATCTGCGCCGTCGGTACGTTCCTCGTCATCACGCTGCTGGGACGCACGCTCAATGTCGTCATGCTGGCGGGAATGGCCTTCGCCGTCGGCATGGTCGTCGACAACGCCATTGTCGTGCTCGAGAACATCTACCGCCACCGCTCGATGGGGAAACCGCGCGTCGAGGCGGCGCTGGACGGCGCACGCGAGGTGTGGGGCGCGATCCTCGCCAGCACGCTCACCACGATGGCGGTCTTTTTGCCCGTGATCTTCATTCAAGAGGAAGCCGGCCAGCTCTTTAAGGATATCGCGATTGCGATTTCATCGGCCGTGGGGCTGTCTCTCATCGTATCGGTCGTCGTCATCCCGCCGCTAGCAGCCAAGTTCTTTACCGCCTCCCGCGCCACATCCAAGCAACAGCGCAAGCCATGGCGCTTCGCACGGTGGACCTCCTCCCTTGTGGCTGTCATCAATGGACGCATCAGTACGCGCGTTGTCGTCGTGGTCGGTATCTGCGGGCTGGCGCTTGTGGGCAGTTGGCAGCTTATGCCGGCGGCGGAGTACCTCCCCGCGGGCAACAAGAACCTCGTCTTCGGTTTCATCTTTCCCCCACCGGGCTACACGTTGGACGAGTTCAGGCAGATGGCGCTGATTGTCGAAGAGGGCGATCCCGACGATCCGTATGACGGGATCAGACCAGCCTGGGAGGCCCGAGGAATCGACTCGGAGGCGGCCAAACGCCTCCCGCCCGTTGAGATCAAACTCGGTAAGGACGGCAAGACGGTGCGTATGGTCGTTCCACCGCCCATCGAGAATTTCTTCTTTGTCGCTTTTGGCGGCGGTACGTTCATGGGCTGCACGTCTCAAGAGCCGACGAATGTCAAACCGCTCGAGTACCTCATGCAACGTGCGGGCGAACGTATTCCGGGTGTCTTCGCCATGTTCAGCCAGACGTCGCTCTTCGGCGGAGGATCGGGCGGCAACTCCGTCGACCTCGAGATTCGTTGCGATGATCAGGACGCCGTCGTTCGGGCGGCCAGCGCCATCCAGCGCAAGGTGATGGAGGCTGGTTACGGGTATCCCCGACCGAGCCCGGCCAACTTCGCCC
>JADFOB010000054.1 GCA_022563055.1 Planctomycetota bacterium | reverse complement strand
ATGTAGAGTCCGTCCATCCAAGAGGGCGTTTGGGGCACCGGCTCCCACAGGTCGTCGGGATGGCGCCGGTGCTGCGTGGCCATCAGGCGTAGCGTGTGGCTGGTCTGCTTTTCGAACTCCTGGCGAGCCTGGGCGGCGATCTTGGCTGCGCGGCGTTCCGCCTGAACCATGAGCCGGTCGGTGAGCGAAGTAGCCTGTAGCAGCGCGAGCGTAATCGCTACCGCCGCCAGGCCGACGGCGAAGACGACCATCCAGGTGCCGGCGGACCGCCAGATGAACCGTCGGCTGCGTCGCGGCGAGGTGGTTGAGGGCATAGGACGTTCAACCGGCGTTCCAGGTTGGGTGCGCGATAGATTCGGCGGGGCTGTCGTCCAATAGGGAGGCTGTGATAGCAGCCAAGCGATTCATGGTTGGGACTACCAGGCCTCGAGGCACCAATGTGGCACAGCGGCCCTCCGCTGTGTCCGAGCAGGCACCCAGCCGAGGGCGGCTGGGCGACAACAGCCCCGCAGGGACGGATGAGGGTTGCCTGCCGGCTCAATCGTCCCTACAGAACTTGCCCGCGCTGGGGATCATTTGAGTAAAGGTACTCGAAGCGGGTGCGGTTGACTACGATGGACGAGTGTGCTGGAAAGATAACCAGATTGGTACTATATTCCCATAGTGCGTGGCGAAGGGCGTTGCGCGACCTGCCCGAAGGCAGATTCGCCGTGCCCCCGGAATGGAGCCACACTGCATGAGCCCGATCACACAAGAGCAGGTCATGGACCGGCTCAGGACGGTCAACGATCCCGAGTTGCACAAAGACCTGGTTTCGCTCGGCATGATCAAGGAGGTGGTGATCGATGGAACCACCGTTCGTATACACGTGGAACTGACGACACCCGCATGCCCGTTGAAGGAGCAGATTCAGGGTGATGTCGAGCAGGCTGTCAAACAGATAGCCGGTATCGAAGTGGTTACTATCGAGTGGAGCGCTAAAGTGCGTTCCAGCCGGCCCGGAGCCGCGGCGCTGCCCGGCGTCAAGAACGTCGTCGCCGTCGGAGCGGGCAAGGGCGGCGTCGGGAAGAGCACGATGTCCGTCCTGCTTGCGTACGGACTGCATCGACAAGGAGCAACGGTCGGCCTGATGGACGCGGACATTTACGGTCCGAGCATTCCGACGATGACCGGGATCGAAGGCGTTCCACTGCACGTCGATGGTGAGATGATCGTGCCTCCAGAAGCGAATGGAATCAAGATCATCAGCATGGGATTCATGGTCGAGCGGAACAAGGCGCTGATCTGGCGCGGTCCCATGGTTCACGGCGTCGTCAAGCAATTCCTGGAGAACGTCGCGTGGGGCGAGCTCGATTACCTGATCGTGGATTTGCCGCCGGGCACGGGTGATGTACCGTTATCCCTGGTACAGACCATCCCGATCACCGGCGCGGTGGTGGTCTGCACGCCGCAGGACATCGCGTTGATGGACGCGTGCCGGGCGGTGAAGATGTATGAACAGCTCAATGTGCCCTGCCTCGGGATCGTCGAGAACATGAGCTACTACCTTTGCCCCAAGTGCGGACACCGGGACGAGGTCTTCGATCACGGCGGAGTCGAGACGGCTGCCAAGGAGCTGGGCGTGCCGTTTCTGGGAGAGATTCCGCTCAACGCCCAGGTTCGCATCTTCAACGATGCCGGAACGCCGATGAGGATCTTCACGGATACGGAGGACTACGTGAGCGAGGCGATTGACCGCGTGGTGGCGCGCGCCGCCGGGCAGATCAGTATCAAGAGCGACCAGCAAACGCCTGCGACCGCGGCCGCAGGCTGATGGACGGAGGAAGCGATGACGGACCTCGTCGAAAAGACGATTGCCAAGCTGGAGCGTTTCATAGCGACCGTGGACGACGCCCTGGCCTTGCCGCGCGAAGCGGCCCAGTTCGCTCGAGCGCTCATTCTTGCCACGGGCGCCAAGCGCGCCGTCGAGATCGGAACGAGCTATGGATACAGCGGGTTGTGGATGGCTTCGGCGCTGGTTGAAAACGGCGGCAAGCTGATCACGATCGACCATGACGCCAGGAAGCTGCAAGTCGCCCGATCCTACTTCGAGACGGCGGGACTGGCTGAACATGTCGAGTGTGTGCAGGAATCCGCCGTGGATGCACTGGCGACGTTGGATGGCCCCGTCGATTTCGTTCTCAATGACGCCGACAAGGAAAACTGCCGGCGCTACCTCGAGCTGTTGACGGACAAGCTCAGCGACCGGGCGATCGTCCTGACGGATAACACGACCAGCCACCCGGACCAGCTCGCCGAGGTCGTAAGCTGGCTTCGAGGTCGCAGCGACTTCTTCAGCACCCATGTCCCCATCGGCAATGGGATGGAACTGTCGGTCAAGTGGACTTCGAGCAAGCGGTCACGCGGCGTCTTCGGCCTGTAGCGAGTTGGCTGAATAATTTGTGGCCCAGCCGCCTTTGTATTTGTAGCCCAGCCGCCCTCGGCTGGGGGTTGCCCGGACACAGCGGAGGGCCGCTGTGCTACACGGGGCACCCCATCAAATCAGAGTGGGCGGAGCACCGGAAGCTGGGGCTGATAGCCGAAGACTGACGGCCCTAGACTTCTCGAATGAGTTCCTAAGCCCCGGTCGGTTTTTCAGAGCGAGACGACGAAACGTGCTAACCATCAATGTGATGTTTCTCGGGCCGGCCAGGGACTTCGCCGGTACGGATGCCGCTGCGATCGAGCTGCCTTTGGGGAGCACGGTGGCAGACCTGCGCGGCGTGCTGGTCGCCGAGTACCCCGGTCTTGCCGGTGCGATGCCCACGATTCGATTCGCCGTCAATGAGACGTTCACCAGCGACGATCACGTCCTCGCTGCCGGCGATGAGGTGGCGCTGATCCCGCCCGTGTCCGGCGGGGAAGAGGACGACTGGCTGTACGTTGATCTTGTGGACGAACCCATCGAACTTGATCGCGTGCGGGCGTTTGTGTCGGGTGATGCGGCGCTGGGTGCCATCGTGACGTTTGAAGGCACCACACGGCAACAAGCGGACGAGGGGCATGGCGTACTGAAGTGTTTGGACTACGAAGCCTACGGCGCAATGGCGCGGCGCCAGCTCGATCGCCTCGCGCGGGAGGCGCAAACCCGTTGGTCCGTCGGGCGGATTGCGATCGTCCATCGGCTTGGATCCGTTGGGCCGGGTGAGGTTTCGGTCGCGATTGCCGTAGCCACCGCCCACCGGGTCCAAGCCTTCGAAGCCTGCCGCTGGCTCATCGACACGCTGAAGCGAGACGTTCCGATTTGGAAGAAGGACGTCTTTGCGGACGGTTCCGCACATTGGGTCGAGCCATAGTGCTATGTCAACGGCGATTCGACGGTTGGCGTGGAGATTGTGATGGGTGCCACTGCTCTTGAGCAGTGCGAGACTCAGGCGACCCGGTCTCGAACCGGAGAGATCACTGCTCAAGAGCAGTGGCACACGAACCTACCAGATGAGGACTGACGGAGCACTGGGACGTGATGAGAACTAAAGACCTTACGACCGGCGAGACGCTTGAAGCCAAGAAGAAGCGCGCGCGGGCGATTCTGCGCGCCTTACGAAAGCTCTACTCGGACGCCGACTGCGCGCTGCACCATGACAATCCACTCGAGTTGCTCGTGGCGACGATCCTCTCCGCCCAATGCACCGACGAAGCCGTCAACAAGGTCACGCCGATTCTGTTCAAACAGTATCCCGATGCCAAAGCGATCGCGGGGGCACCGCCTGCGAAGATCGAGAAAATTATTCATGCCACGGGCTTCTTTCGCCAGAAAACCAAGAGCATTCAGGGATCGTGCCAAAAGCTCATGGACGACTTCGACGGCTGCGTTCCGGATAGCCTGGATGAACTCGTGACACTCCCCGGCGTGGCGCGGAAGACAGCCAACGTCGTGCTCGGCAGTTGGTTCGGCAAGAACGAGGGCGTCGTGGTCGACACCCATGTCGGGCGGCTCGCCACGCGCCTCGCACTGACCTGGACCAGCAGGAACGCCAAGGACGCCGTCAAGATTGAACGTGACCTGATCGAGATCATTCCAAGAAGCGACTGGACGTACCTCGGGCATGCGCTAATCTTCCACGGTCGGCGTGTCTGCCCGGCCCGAAAACCCGAATGCGACAAGTGCAGCCTCGCCAGGTATTGCCCGTCCGCCGGAACGTTTGACTAAGAAGCTGTCAGCTATGAGCCGTCAGCTATCAGCGTCGGCGCCCCCGATGATGGCCACACCTGCGTTTTCTGTTTTCGTTTGCGACGCTTGATCGCACGAGAAGCCCGCGATAGGCTCCAGGCGCATCGACGACGGCGCGGATTCCGTTGATTCGAGCGTCCAATAGTTGGGAGGAACCTTTGTCCGCAACAAGTACCACGCACGCCAAGGCGATCGAGCTGGGCAAACACGTGATCCGCATGACCAGTGCGGCTGGGTCGGGGCATCCGTCCAGCGCACTGGCGCTTGCGCACCTGATTGTCGAACTGATGTACAAACGGATGCGCTACGACCTGGGCGATCCGTGGAATCCGAGCAACGACCGCCTCGTTCTTTCCATCGGGCATGCGGTTCCCATCGTCTATGCAGCCTACGCCGACCTCGCCGGCACCGTGGGCACCAGCCGATCCAGTGCGGGGAAATTGTCGCTCGACCAACTCTCGACGCTCCGTGAGCTTTCGAGCGTGCTGGACGGCCACCCGAATCCAGCCGAGGGGTTTCCCTTCTTTGATGCCGCCACGGGCTCGCTGGGACAAGGGCTCTCCGTGGCAGCCGGCCTGGCGCTTGGGGCTCGACTCGACGGCATCGACAAACGTATTTTCGTGATCGTCGGGGACGGAGAGTCGCGGGAGGGACAGGTCTGGGAGGCGATGGACTTCATCGTCGACCATGAGCTCGCCAACGTCTGCGCCATCTTCAGTTGTAATGGCCACGGTCAGGCGGCTTGTGTCTCGCCGCAACAGTCGGCTGACGCCATCGCCAACAAGGCGGCGGCGTTTGGATGGGCGGTTGTTCAGGTCGACGGCCACGAACCTGCGGAGATTGCCTCCGCCCTGGATCGCTTCACGGGCGAGGGTAAGCCGCTTGCGATCGTCGCACGTACGGTCAAGGGGTGGGGCGTCGAGATGATGCTCGGCAAGAACTTCCACGGAAAGCCGATCCCGACGTCGGATGTCGACAAGGCATGCTCGGAGCTGGATGCGACGGGCGAACGCCTCGGCGCGTCGTCCAACGGCGTTTTTCGACCGGCCGCGCCTGCGGCTTCACACGTCCAAAAGGCGAGCGCGGAAATCACACTGCCGCCGTTCGCCGAGGCGCTCGAGCGTGCCGGGATGGGCGATGTGGTCCAAAAGCGGCAGCTCGCCACCCGCGCGGGCTATGGCGTTGCGCTGACGGCGCTGGGAGATTCCAGTGAGCGGGTCGTTGCCCTCGACGCCGACGTGAGCAACTCGACCTTCTCGAACGGTTTCGCCAAGAAGCACGCCGCTCGATTCATCGAGTGCAAGATCGCCGAGCAGAACATGATCAGCGTGGCCGCCGGTCTGTCGGCAGCCGGGAAAATCCCGTTCGCCAGTACCTTCGCCAAGTTCGTGGCGCGTGCGGTGGATCAGATCGACATGGCAGCCATTTCGCGGGCGAACGTGAAGATCGTCGGTTCGCACGCAGGGGTGTCCCTGGGAGCCGACGGACCCTCCCAAATGGCGATTGCCGACGTTGCCTACTTTCGAAGCATGACCAGGACCGACGTGGGCGCCGCGCCGATGTGCCACGTCTTCCAACCGGCCGACGGAGTCTGTGCCTACCGATGCGTCGAGCTAATGGCTAACGTCCAGGGTTTGTGTTACATGCGGACGCATCGTCCCAACGCACCGTTTCTGTATCCCCTTGACGAGCGGTTCGAGCTTCGCGGTTGCAAGCAACTTCGAAGCGGCGACCACCTGACCGTCGTGAGCTGTGGCTACATGCTCCACACCGCTCTTGCGGCAGCGGACGAACTGGCCAATCAGGGCGTGCATTGCAGTGTCTTTGATGCGTACACGTTTCCACTTGATCCCACCCCGATCTTGTCAGCGGCGAGAAGCGCCGGCGGGGCGATTCTCACGGTCGAGGACAACTACATCGGCGGGCTGCACGCCGAGCTGGCTGAGGCGGCTGCCCAAACCGGCGAGGTCCGCGTGGTCGGAATGACCGTCCGGCGCGTTCCCAAATCCGCCAAAACGCCCGAGGAGGTTTTCACCTACGTGGGCGTCGGTAAAGAGCAGATCGTCGAGCGGGCGACGACGCTGGCGAAGAGTGGGTAGACACCCTCGCCGCCCTCTGGTATGGTCGAACTTGCCGAGCAGGCGAGCACGGGTCCAAGAACCGGGTATGAGGTGATCGGCCCGGGGCGTCAGGACATTCGCCAAGAGCGACTTTGATCCGGTTTTCCGGAGCGCCTACCTCCTTTGTGCCACCTGCCTCGGCCTTTTTTTGGTCTGACGGCACGCCATGACGATCTCAAAATACCTCTCAACGATACTGGTGATAACCGCGACTCTGGGCCTGCTTACCATCTGGACCGCCTCAGCCCAGGAGCCCAGTGCGCTGGACACGCAGGATCCCAAAGGCAATGACGGCGCGTTCGTCTACGTCAACGCCGAAACCGCTCGCCTGGAGATGTTCATCGCAACGTGGAATGTCACCGAGCGGCACTTCAATACAAAGGGAAAGGTGATCGCTACGGTCAAGGGGACGGAGGAAATCACCTGGGTGCTCGACCGCTACGCGATCCGAAGGAACTATACGACCTCGACGGACAAGGCGGTCTACCGCGCCATCGGGATGCTCAGCTTTGACGACGCAAGAGACAAGTACGAGGCGGTCTGGTTTGACAACGCCTCGAAGATCGGCCCCTCCATCTTCGTGGGCGAATGGAATGACGACACGAAAACGATGACCTTTTCCTCCGAGATGCCCAACGCCGACAGCTCGACTACGCAGCTCAAGGTCGTTGAGCGATTCCTCGATGCCCAGCGGCGACTCGCCACGACCTACCAGATCGACGGTGGAACCGTGGTGAAACGGTTGGAGGTGGAGTACAAACGAGCAGCCCCCTGCCCGGCGAAGATCCGCGGCGTCTTCAGTCCGTAGACCAAATCACCGACGTGACCAGCGCGCCGGCCATCCCCATGGCGATGGCCATCTTTGTCACCATGCCGATCACAAAGCCAAGCGCCGAGAAGAGGCCGACTTTCGTACCCTGCCCAACACGCCTACGAACGGACAGCTCGGCGATCATCGCCCCGCCGAAGCAGCCCACCAGCGCGCCGACCATCGCCCCCAGAAAGGGGACGGGAACCAGGAACGAGAGAAAGAACATGCCCAGGATCGCGCCGAGAAAACCACCCCAGGCGGCTTGCGTGCTCGCCCCCGCCTTCCGCGCCGTAAAGACCGATGCGAGCAATTCCAGGAATTCAGCAACGATGGCGGAGATAACAAGTAACGCGAGAATCCACGTGCTGACGCCCACCCAGTCCGCCCACCAACCATAGAGCAACGCGCCGGCAATGATGAGCCAAGTACCCGGAAGGCGTAAGGCCGTCATGGCGACACCGACGAGGCACCACAGCACCAGCGCGATCACGGCGACGTTCGCTCCAACATCCATCACGAATAGCTCTCCACGGTCCGCCCGAAACTGCTCATGGAAGGACTCCTCAGCAGTCCGTTGAAAAGTAGCGGCCGCCCACCGTGGCGGCCGCTAAAAAACAGCAAACTTTGCTCCAA
>JADFOB010000308.1 GCA_022563055.1 Planctomycetota bacterium | reverse complement strand
GTAATGCCCAAGGCTGGCGCAGCGTTGCGGACTGGTACTGTGTTTCACGAGTTGCACGACTATCCGAGCCGCGGGCTTTGCCCCGCGCGATTTCACGAAGGTCGCCGACGCCACGGCGATCCTGGCCTCGCGCGGGCTAAAGCCCGCGGCTCAGGTGAGAATCATAGTCGCGGGACTTATGAAACACAGCACTTGGTCCACGATTTGGAAGAACGAGATCATGCTACCCACGTACACTCCCGAACCCTATGTAGATTTCAACGACGACGAGCCTCGGCGCAAAATGCTGGAGGCCCTCGAAGCGGTCAGAGGCGAGCTGGGCAGAACCTACCCGCTTTGGATCAACGGCGAACCGGTCACGACCAAAGCGACGTTTAATTCCGTAAGCCCGGCTGATCCGGATCTGGTCATCGGCACCATGGCGAAAGCCGACGCCGAATTGGCGGATCGAGCGGTGCGATGCGCCGCCGAGGCGTTCAAGGGCTGGAGCCGTGTCGAGCCCGACACGCGTGCGCGGATTCTCATCAAGGCGGCTGCCATCATGCGCCGGCGCGTCTATGAGCTGTCCGCCTGGATGTGCTTCGAAACAAGCAAGAGCTGGATCGAGGCCTACGCGGATACGTGCGAGGCGATCGATTTCCTGGCCTTCTACGGACGCGAGATGATGCGCCTTGGCGGCTCGCACCCCGTAACTCCCTTCCCCGGCGAAGAGAACGATCTCCGCTACATTCCCCTGGGCGTGGGCGTGGTCATCCCACCGTGGAACTTCCCCGTGGCTATCTGCGTGGGGATGACCTCCGCCGCGCTGGTGACGGGTAACACCGTCTGCCTCAAACCGGCGAGCAGTGCACCCGTCGTAGCCGCCAAGTTCGTCGAAATCCTTCACGAGGCGGGGCTTCCCAGGAACGTGCTGAACTTCGTTCCGGGTCCGGGCAGCAGCGTCGGGGATGCCATGGTGTGTCATCCCATGGCACGGTTCATCTCGTTCACGGGCTCGCGCGAGGTCGGCATTGGGATCTTCGCCAAGGCGGCGCAGGTCCAACCGGGGCAGGTTTGGCTCAAGCGGACGGTGCTCGAGATGGGTGGGAAGGACTGCATGGTCGTGGACGAGACGGCGGATCTGGCCGCCGCCGCTCAGGACGTTGTCACGGCGGCCTATGGTTTCCAGGGACAAAAGTGCTCCGCGTGCAGTCGTCTGATCGCACACCAGGACATTTACGACGAGTTGCTCGAGCGCGTGGTAGCCGGGGCACGCGAGCTGACGATCGGAGACACGACCGGCACCGAAAATCTGAACATGGGCGCGGTTATCGACCCAGCCGCCTACAAGAAGATTAATGACTACATCGAGATCGGCAAAGGTGAGGGACGCGTCGTGCTCACCGGCGGCAAGGTGCCCGATCGGGGTTACTTTATCCCGCCGACGATCATCGCGGATGTCGCCCCGGACGCGCGGATCGCCCAGGAGGAGATCTTCGGCCCGGTCCTGGCCGTCATCAAATTCAAGGACTTCGACGAAGGGCTGGCGATTGCGAACGGAACGGAGTACGGGCTGACGGGTGGGTTGTATTCGACCGACCGCATGAGGCTGGAACGGGCGCGGCACGAGTTCCATGTCGGGAACCTCTACTTGAACCGGAAATGTACCGGTGCGCTGGTCGACGTGCAGCCCTTTGGCGGATTCAACATGTCCGGAACGGACTCCAAAGCCGGCGGACGCGACTACCTGCAACTGTTCATGCAAGCAAAGACCATCTGCGAACGCTGGTAGCAACCAAGCACACTGGACACCAAGTCAACGAGCCAGGCTCGCCGCTACGACTCTCCCTACGGGCAAGCGGGTGCGCCGCTACCGAAGTGCGGTTTGATCGCGGAGGCGTCACCGGTTGATATGATGCCGTCTTCATTGATGTCGAACTGAGCGCCTGCGACCGACGCGCCTTGGCCGAACTTTGGCTTGATAATGGATGCATCGCCCGCGGAGACAACGCCGTTGCGGTCAG
>JADFOB010000307.1 GCA_022563055.1 Planctomycetota bacterium | reverse complement strand
GGGGTGTGGCTGCGTCCGCCCCCTCCGGCCGTTCTTGGGCCCGTTCGACCAGCTCCAATGCACGGAGCTTCTCTTCCAATTCCGGCCCAAGCTCCGGATGCGAGGCGATCACTTCCTGGATGTCGACCTGCTCACCCGCCTCGCGGCGCCGGAGCACGTCCTCGACAATCCGTGACAGCTCGTCGCCGTGCTCGGATGGACGTTGAGGGGACGGTGGTTCGCTGCTCATCAATCAGTCCAAATCAGAAAGGCCCGTGAGCAAGCGTAGCCGGCTTCCGTCCTTTGCGGAGCCTCGCCGTAAGCGGACTGGGTGACGATGGCCCCGCCCGCCGATACGCTCGGCACACATGGTAACACATACCGCCACCTTGTGAAACAACAATGCGACGGCGCGCGCCCGCAAAAAATGAGAAAACCACACGGGGCCGGGCACGCCCGTTCAGAACCGTGACCGCGAGGGAGCGGACGAATGGCCCATGGAGACAAAGTAGGTTCTGAAGGAAGGCGGCATCCGGTCCGTCTGAGCGGGCAGGATCGGGGAGACGCTATCGAATCAACGCAGCCTCCACCCAGTCGAAGCGATCCTGGATATCGCCGTTATCGCCGTAGTCGACAATGAGTTCGAGGCGTTTGGCCTTGGTGACGTCCAGGCGTACAGGTCCCAAGAGTCTGCCGCGTTTGACGTGCGATTGATCGAACCGGCGCTTGCCGTCGACGAGGATGAGCACCGACACATCGGCGTAGGGACCGCCGCTATCATCGATGCCCAGCGACGTCACGAATTCCCGGTAGATTCCCTTGAGGTCGTAGGTCAGGCTCGATCGGCTGTGGACGCCGATCCCGTAGTCAAACGTCTCACCCGCCACGCGAATCGGCGCGCCCAGCACATTTCGATTCGGCACATACTCCCAGGCGAGCGACAGCATGGGCGTGTGCTGATAGCTGATGGGTTGATGGGTCGAGAGCCATTCCCAACGCCCTCCCGCGACGTCGATGCGAGCAATACGGTCCGCCTGGAACGTGACTGATTCGCCGTACCAGAGACGGGCCTCGACGGTCTGGTGGGAAAGCTCGAACGCAGTAACGGTGAGTCGCCCGGTCTGGCGCAACATCAGGACAAAGTGTGCACCGTCGATGGGTGGAGGCTTCGCCGCCACGAGCTGGGCCGCGACGACAAGCCGCCGTGGGAGCTTCGCCTCGCCAAGGGTTCCATCGATGGAGACGCCCGTCGCGTCAATCGCCTTGATAAATCCGCTAATCACGTCCCCGTTGGTGAGTAGTACCCTGTCCGAGTCCTCCGCGCGATCGCGCTCGAACCAGGCTGCTGAGTCGCGGTAGGCTGGGCCGGAGGCTCGCGAGAAATGCACCGCTTGGGTGGCATCGAGTGGAACACGAATCTCCCCCAGCGCGATCGTCTCGAAGAGAATGGTATCCGTATCGCCCCCCACGATGCGCCCGTGGAGTTGGTCACCCTGCGTGAGCAGCAGCGTCACGTCACCGGGGTGAGTAGTGCCCTGTCCGAATCCTCCGCGCGATACCACTTCCGGCGTTGTAATGCGGACGAGGTCGGTCGTGGCAACGCGACGTGCATTCTTCTCCTCGGTTTGGATGGCGGCGCCATGGATTAGGGAGAGCGCCGTCAAGCGGCCATGAATGGGATCCGCTTCCACCGTCTGGACCACAACGTCGATGGTGTCCCGCAACGGCTCTGCACCGGCGGCGACGGCATGGTAAACAAGAGGCAAGGAGGCAAGAGTCAACAGGCACGAGGCAATAGTGGCCACCCTCGTTGCCTTTTGCCACTTACGTCTTGCCTTGTTGCCCATCGTCTGTTCCGTCGTCCCGTAGGGACGCTCTTGATAGTAGCCCAGCGATTCATCGCTGGGATTCCCTCATCAGAGCCCCAAGCGTAAGCGCGGGGTTTCACCGATCGTAAGCGCGGGGTTTCACCGGTGCCGGCGTCGCACCAGAGAACCCGCTCGCTGACGCTCGGGGCTCTGATTGCGTGGCGCATCCAT
>JADFOB010000306.1 GCA_022563055.1 Planctomycetota bacterium | reverse complement strand
AAAGGCGAGCTCCACGCCGTCGGTATAGAGGAAGAGCTTGTCGCCGGGTTCAAGCTGCGTTTGGGTCGTCTCGAACACCTCGTCCTTGAAGAGTCCCAGCAGGGCGCCGGTCGATTTCAGCTCACTGCAAGTGCCATCGAGTGGCATTAATATCGGGTAGGGATGACCAGCACGGGCGTGCTGAAGCATGAGCGTGCGGTGGTTGATCACGCCGTAGCACGCGGTTACGAACTGACAGTTGGGCAAAGCCTGGTCGACCAGCGAGTCGTTCAGGATGGCCATCGTCTCGGCGGGATCGAGAATCGAGTAGCTGCCGCCCTCGACTCGTTTGGAGACGACGGAGCGCTTGATGAACATCGTGAGCAAGCTGGCGGCGACGCCGTGCCCGACGGCATCCGCCACGTAGAAGGCGGTGTGCTCCTCGTCGATCCGGAAGACGTCGAAGATGTCGCCCGAGACCCACGAGGCGGGGCGGTAGATCGTGGCAAACTGTATGTTGCCGATCGGTTTCTTGATGTCCGGCAGGAAGTCCCGCTGGAGGCGCGCGGCCAGACGCATCTCCTGATCGAGTTCGCGGAAATGGTGGTTGAGCCGCTTGCCCAACCGTTCCATGTTGCGGATCTCCTGCTCCATTTGGCGGAAACGCTTGTGATACCGCTCGATCATGGCGAACCGTCCGCGCAGCTCCGCCAGAGACACATTCCGATCGAGCACGTCGCCGACACCCTGTGGGCACAGCGATGCATGCCCGTCATCGTCCGCCACAAGGAACGTGGCGATTCGCTGTGCGTCGATCAGCCGCAGCAGACTGCGCAGAACCTGGTCCGACGCTTCGGACTCGTCGGGCTGGGGAAGCAGGACGACGTCGACGGTTTGTGTGCGAGCGGCGTCCAGCGCCGTCTGATAATCCGCCACCGTCGTGAGGGTCCAGCCAATGTCCTGAATCAGCTTATCGGTGCCTTTGGGAAGACGGTCTTGGGGATGGTTGACGAGGAGAATCTGCATGTCGCGATTCGCGGAGGATTTCGATCAAGTCCCTCAATCGCCCAAGCAAGCGTGATTGGGCTACGCCGCAGGGGCCATCTTGTCGCGCGGGGGCCACGCCCATCGTTGCCAAGGGCATATCGCCGATCGAGGCGGCGCGCACACGCACCGTGCGACCTTACGTGCGTCGGCGCCTTAGGGCGTAGGGTTTAGAACTGAGTCGGGAATTGTAATCCGATCGCCCGCGGTGAGCCCTATCTTGGACCAGACGTCAGCATTGACCTCGATGGCGATGCGGGCGGGCTTGGTGGAGGGATACTGCCCAAAGCGGGTGTCCAGGGGCGCCATCGTGTAGGTTGTCACGACGGTGCCGTCGGTCGCCAGATAGGCGATGTCGAGCGGGATGATCGTGTTCTTCATCCAGAAACTGAGGGTTCGCTCGTGGTCCATCACGAAGATCATGCCAAGCTCGGTCCCATCGGGTAGCGGGGCCATCTGCTCGGCTGTGATGAACATGAGCCCGCGAGCCTGTTCGGTCGCATCGTCGGCGATCCACAGCTTGAACGGTTGACCCTTGATAGAAAGGGTGACAGCGCCGAGTTCATCGAGCGGATTGGGTTGGGAAGGGCTACAGGTGGTCATCGTCAACATCACGCCCAAGCCAAGCGACAGTAAAAGGATTGCCTTGGCGATCATCACTCGAAGTCGTCCCACCGAAACCTTGCCCTTGTACGCTGCCCAGCAGCCCATTCAAGAAGCAATCCGTCGACCCGTCGACCCGTCGCTTACGCTCGGGGCTCTGAATCCACTGCGAAACCGCTGAGAACGTAATACGCCCCTGGCACTGAACTTTCGCCCCTTTCGGGGCCAAAAGCAAGGATCAATCGCTGTGTGGTGCCAACGAATACGGGCATAACCCACGTCACGTCGGCGGGATGCTCCGATACGCGTTCGATCTCGATACGCACACCGTTGCGTGTAACTTGTTTCTACGACGGAGGTTATGAATCCGCCACCGCGTGGCCACCATGGCCGGCT
>JADFOB010000053.1 GCA_022563055.1 Planctomycetota bacterium | reverse complement strand
GGGTGGCTTGGCGTTTCGATGGGAGGCGTGTCCGAGGCGCTGGCCAAGCAACTCGACATCAGGGACCAGGGTGTCGTGATTCTCAACGTGGTCGAGGGTAGCCCCGCCGAGCGGGCGGGGTTCGAAGAGCACGACATCATCCTGTCGGTCCACGGTGAGATCGTGTCCGACGACATCGGCAAGACGGTGGAGTTGATCGGTTCCCATGCACCGGGCGACCGGATCGATGTCGTGGTTCTGCGTCGGGGTGATGAGAAGACTTTGGAAGTCGAGTTGGCGACTCGCACCGACATGGGGCACTTCCGATGGAAGTTCGATTTCCCGCCCCTTGTCGAGATCGAGGAGAGCGTGAGCACCCAGGGCAGGATGATGTGTCGCGATGAAGATGGGAACTGGACGATTAAGAACCTTGGTGATCTGAGCGATTGGACCGGCGACGCGTCCGAAGCCCTCAAACTGCTGCTTCCCGAAGGCCTAGGCCGGTCGATCCGGATCTTCGTCGACGGAAACCGTCAGTCGGTCACCATGCGAGTCAAAAAGGACGATGGCACGGTTCTTCTTGTGGAGCAGGAGGACGGCGCGGAAATCACCGTGACGCGAACCGACAAGGACGGCCAGGAAACCACGGCGACCTACGTGGACCAAGAGAAGTTGGAGGCCGACGATCCGGAGGCGTTCGAGCTGTACGAACGTGCCGACCAACATCACATGATCCAACTCGATGTCGATGGTCTTGACCGACTCATCGAGAAGCTCGGTGAGATTGATCTGGACATGGACTTCGATTTCGAGCGTCTGCACGAAAACCTCTTCAACATGCGAGGCGAGCTTGGAGAGCACTTCCTTGAAGCCACACAAGGCTACCGCGAAGCATTCCAGGAGGCCCGGGAGGCCTTCCAGGAGGTGATGGAGGCGTTCCGGCAGAAGCGCACCGACGGGCAAAGCGAGCCGGCGTCCCATGTGTTCACCACCCGTACGTTCGGCCCGCTGGGGCCGGGAAGGCCCATGTTCCTACCGCACCGCCTCGGCCATTTCGGGAAACCCAAACACACGTTCACGGTCCGCAAAGACGGGACGATCGAGGTCCGCATCCGCAAAGGCGATTCCCAGCTCGTGCAGCTCTTCGAGAATGAGGAAGATCTGGCCCAGCGCGATCCGACATTATCCCGGAAGTACGAGAATCTGATGAACTTGGACGTGGAGGACTGACGCGGACCGACAAAGCGATACCACGACACACAGCGCAAGCCTGTACCCCTTCAGGCATGCCTGTTCTTCCCGAAAAACGCCGGCGGAAGGCTCGAGCCTTCGCCGGCGTTTTTTTCGGTCCCTCTCTGCGCCGCGACCCATCAAGCGATATGAATGCTCCGTCGATAGTCAGTTTGGCGCCGCGTAGCCGACGAACCTTCTCGTTAGAGCATTCTCCGTTTTCGTATAGCGGTTCTTCTCGCTACAGCCAAGCCAAAAGCCAACGGCGTTCAACGGCCGCCACGGGGGGCGGCCGCTACATAAAAACAGAGAATGCACTAGCCGGTCTCGGCACTCATGGAGCCCGTCGGTGGACGCAACCGCGCCCCTCATCGTGCAACCGTCGCCACTGCGGGGTCGGCTCCGTGTGCAGCGGCCTACACTAGTCACAGCCTGCCTCCTGGCGGCCATCATCGTTCTAACCGTTTGGGCGGTCAGGCAGACGCCGCTCCGCGCTGAGGCCGGCGACCACTGGCTCCAACCGATCCAACTGACCACGCTTCCTTTCCTGATTGCGTGTTTGTGCCGCGGGCGAGGCTGGCAGCGGTGTTCCCTCTTCTTCGGGTCGCTCGGATGGGTGTTCGCCGCCTCCTCGGTCACGATTCTGGCGATGTACCTCACGGCGCTGAGCGGACGTCCGCTTGCGGACCCCTGGCTTGTTCGCGTCGATGCGTGGCTCGCGTTCTCGGCGCCGGCTCTTGTCGAGTGGATCGGACGTCATCCCCGTGTGGGCGACGTCCTTTCCTGGATGTACAATTTCATCTTCATGGAAACCTTGCTCGTCCTGGCGGTACTGAGCATCTTCAAGGACAAAGAAGCTCTTGAGGGGTTCGTCCTCCAGTTCATGCTCAGCATATCGATCGTGCTTGCGATCTTTTACCTCTATCCCGCCGTCGGTCCGTTCGTGACGTATGGTTATGATCCGACGCCCGCCCAGCAGGATTACCTCACGCAGTTCACGGCTCTTCGCACCGGCGAGTTGGGGAACCTGGATGATCCCAAGGGTCTGGTAACCTTCCCCTCCTTCCATACCGCCTGGGCCCTCTTGCTGGCCTACGCCCTGCGCCGCCACGCCCTCTTCTTTTCCGTCGGCGTCGTCGCCAACGCCATGATCGTGCTCTCCACGCTGACGACCGGATGGCACTATCTGACGGATGTTCTTGGAGGTGTGCTGGTCACCATGATCGCCATCCTCATCGCTCAGCGCGTCTGCCACACCCAGGGGGAGCGGAGCGACGCAGTCCGCCGACATGGCGCTCCGATAAGCCCGCCCACCGGCGGCGTCCTGTAACTCAAAAAAATGGAGAATTCCGGGATGTTTCACTTGCCTACGGGCGCATTGTATTTGACGCTTACGATACAGGGATGAATACCGCGCAAGCACGGGCCGCCATCTTGATCGAGCCTGCCCGAACAATCGAGGAGGGGTACTTGTTGCGTTTCGTGGGACAAAAGGCAATCGAGTTCCTTAACAGTGATGAGGGGCCTACCGCAACGGAGTATGCGATAATGCTGGCCCTCATTGCCATAGGCGTGATGGTCGCGATGGCTGCGTTCGGTGACCGAATGACCGCGATCTATACATCGATCCACGCGAAGACGCCCGACTTGTAGCCCGACCGTTGGCGCGTTTCGGTTTTTCGTGCGAGATTATGTGGCTCCGTTGCACGAACCGATTTGCCTGGGTTCGATTTGTTTCGTACCTTTGGTTGTAAGAGGCAAGAGGTAACGAAACATGCAATTCTTGCCTATGGCCTTTGAGTGGTTTTTGATGCTCGCGACCCCAGGAGGTCAGAGTTGGACAACAAGAGGGGCGGGTGAAACTACCCGCAAGACCCTCGATTAACTGGGTTGGGCCACCGCCGGTGGCCACCATGGGAAAGAGGAGTTAGGTCTGATGAACACTTTCATGACGCGTGCGAAGAGTTTTCTGAAGTCGGAGGATGGTCCTACGGCGACAGAGTACGCTGTGATGCTTGCCCTGATTATTATCGTGGCACTCACGGCCATTACGAACCTCGGAACGAAGGTGAAGGACATCTTCACCGGCGTAGACAGCAAGCTGAACGTTCCGGCGTAACGAGGGCGATTTCGGGGCGTCCGCCTCAGGCGGGCGCCCCTTCTCCTCGGGCTTGGCGGTGCCTTGTGATCAGATCCAAATAGCGGCGCAGGCCAAGCCCCCCGTCGAGTCCAAGCGGGGGCACCCGTTTTTGAGACCGACGGACGACCGCGACCGGGCGGTGGCACTGCCAATCGCGGCAGTGTCACCGCCCTTTTTGTCTCGGGTGGTCTCACAATCGAATGAGAGAATCCTTGGACCTCGCCCGTGCGGCGTTGTGATGGCGCATCGGAGTTGTTAGTTTCGGAGTTGCCCGGCCATGGAATTCGACTTTTGGCATGTCACCTGTGCGATATTGATCCCCGCCATTCTTCTGGCATCCTGGATCGATTTCTCGCAGCGCCGCGTCCCCAACTGGTTAAACCTGGCCTTGGCGGTCACCGGCTTTGTCGCGCAGCTCCTCTACTTCGGGGCGGGTGGTCTGGCGACGGGCGGGCTGGGATTGCTTACCGGGTTCGGTCTGCTCATCGTCGTATGGATGATGCACGGGATGGGCGCGGGTGATGTCAAACTCATGGCAGCGATCGGTGTGTGGCTTGGCCCCACGCTCACGTTCTATGCGTTCGCCGTGGGCGCCCTGATTGGCGGGGTCGTGGCGATGATCATGATCGTCTCGACCGGGCGTTTGCGGGTGGCCTATGCCAACCTGAACGTCATTTTCGTTAAGTGCCTGAGTCGTGACACGATGTTCAGTGAATTCGGATCGGCCAAGAGCTTCGGAAACACTTCGCAGTTACTACCCTACGGTGTTCCACTCACCGCGGGGACGTTGATTATCCTTGCCGCCAAGATGTTTGGATGGTGGGGAATCTGATCCGCTGGGGAGGGGAACCTGATCATGAAACGCTGGTTTTTGACTGCTTCAAGCAGGCGGCACGATCCGCGTGCCCGGGGGGCCGCGATCGTTGAATTCGCCGTAGTCCTTCCACTGCTCATCACGATCTTATTTGGAATCATTGAATACGGCTGGGTCTTCATGGTTCGCCAGACGCTGCAACATGCAGCGCGCGAGGCATGCCGGACGGCTGTGTTGAGTACCTCGACCGACGCCGATATCGATGCCCGGATCACCGACATCATGGCCACCACCAACGTGGCGAGCTATACGTCCACGAAGACTCATGCGACCGGGCCGTGCCAGCCGATCGAGACGGTCACGGTGTCCGTACCCTACAGCGACATCTCGCTGACCGGCGGTTTCTTTGGAACGACGGACTACAACCTCGTCGGAAGTGCCAGCATGAGGAAGGAAGGGCTTGGCCCCTGCCCTGGGTCGTAACGCGGCACAGAGAGCCCAACCCCACTCCCCAGTACTGGCAGGCAACGTTGAGCAGTCCGTGCGCCGGCGCCGTGGGCTTGGGACGTTGTGTTTTGGATTTGCTCTGCTCGACGCTACTCCGCTGGACACCCATTGCGCGGTTCCCCCAACGACCGTCCCCGAAAGTTTCGGACATACATTTGTTCCATCGACGCGGAAACCTTCCGATAAACGGGGAGGTTCTGATAACGCGGGGTCGGTAGGACGCGCCGGGAATCGACGTGAGGATGAGCGGCTCCGGTGGCCCGATAGTCCCCCACGGACAACGAAAACCTTCTAACGCAAGGGGTCGATCATGAAGGGAAAGGCAATCATACCGCTGGTGCTCGGTTTGGGCATCGGGCTGTTTGCTGTCAAGGTCGCTGTGGACGCGATCAAGAAAGCGCGCGGATCGACGCCTGCACAGACGACGATTCAGGTCGTACGCGCCAAACTCGACATCGACATCTATCAGGCAATCGCACCCGAGATGGTCGAACTGGTCGACACCGTGGAAAGTTCGCTGATCCCTGAACACACTCGGTTGACATCTTTGGAGGACGTGGTCGGTCGCGTGACGGCCAAGGCCATCCCGAGCGCTTCGCCCATCCTGACGTCGATGCTGGAACCACCGGGAACGCCGCCGGGCCTGCTGGGGAGGATTCCCCGTGGCTACCGGGCCGTCGCCGTCAAGATTGATGAAGTCACGGGTGTTGCGTATCAGATCAAGCCCGACGATTGGGTCGACGTCAATTTCGTGATGGACGTCGTATCGCGCGGTCGAGATCGTGGAAAAGAGACGATCTCGGGGGTTCTCTTTCAGAACGTCCAGGTCGCACTGGTCGGGCGCAGCACCCCGAGACAGCAGACAGAGGGCGCCACAAGAGCCAAAGCTGCCAAGTCCGCCACGCTTCTGATCAAGAAGGATGAAGTGAAGGATCTGCATCTGGCCCAGACGAAGGGCAAGATCACACTGGCGCTGCGCGGTTTCAACGAAGTCACGGAGGAAATCCAGGGACTCGTGCGTGACGGGACCGCGTACAAGGCGTTGACGGTGAAGCATGAACCCAAAACAAAGGCACCCAAACCGGTGGAGCCGGTCAAGCTCGCCGAAGTGGTGGTGCCGGTCAAACCCAAGCGGGTTGTGAAACCGCCGCATGGTGTGGTGATCCACCGCGGATCGACGCACGTTTCCTTCGAAGCCCAGACGGAACGGCTCACGTTCCAGAACGCACAATCCGTACGGATCATTGACGCCACCAGAGGGCCATCCGTGGTGAGCGGTCTGGGTGTCGAGCAATTGGCCACACGAAACTCCCTGACCTTGCCGTGGCAGGGATCGAACGTTCCGGGCGACCCCGACAGCGCATCGGACTTGTCATCCGACGGCGCCGCGTCGGACCAGTCTTCCAATACGAATACCGAGTAAGGAGAAGCACTACGATGTATAGACGAGTCATGGAAGACCAGCCGAACCGGCTACAGGTCGTCTTGCGACGCCGCAACACAATACGCGCGATTCGCTTTCTAACCGCCCTGGGGGTGGCAGCAATCGGTACCACCGCCGTCGCCCAGACCGCTACCCGCGGTTCGACGTTCCGCGGGCAGGTAGTCGACCTGACGGACAGGACGGCCGGCGTGACGGTGCCACTGGATGGCAGCATCTCCGTCGTGACGTCGGTCGAGACCGTCCGCGCCGACGTTGTGTCGCGGCACATTGCCGAGATCGAGGTCATCAGTCCGACGCTTCTTCTCATCACCGGACAGCGGTTCGGCACGACCAGTGTGGTGTTGACAGGGGCGGATCAACAGCAGTACGTCTTCCACATTACGGTCGAGTTGGATCTGGAACGACTCAACGCCGCTTTGCCTGAAATCGATCCACTCTCGAACGCAAAGGCGACATCCTTTCACGGTCATATTGTGCTGACGGGCACGGTGAGTGCTGTCCTCCGCGCTGAGAGGATGGTGGAGCTGGCCCGCCTGTTCCTTCCGGTGCCAATCACCGAACGGCCCACAACCACGGTTCAGAATCACCTCGAAGTCGCCCATGAACAGCAAGTCATGATTCGTTGCGTCGTTGCGGAAATGAGTCGCAGCGCGCTGCGCGCACTCGGTATCAACGGTTTCCTTGTCGGCGAGAATGTCCGTGACGTGTTCCTTGTCAACCAGCTTGGCGGTATCAACCCGATCAACATCGGAGTGGCGGCGGACGCGCTCGTCACGCAGAACGTACAGTTCCTCACCGGCGAGAACGGTATTCCGTTGGGATCGGTTCCCACGCTCTCCCTCGGGTTCCCCCGCGCCCAGGCGCAGTTTTTCATCAAGGCCATGGCGGACAACTCGTTGCTGAGTATCCTCGCGGAGCCGAACTTGGTGGCGATCAGTGGGGAAACCGCCAGTTTCCTTGCCGGCGGCGAGTTCCCGATTCCGGTTCCCCAAGGTAACCAGCAGGTCACGATCCAGTTCAGAGAGTTCGGTGTTCGTCTGAACTTCACGCCGATCGTTCGGCGGAACCAGATGATCCGTCTTCGCGTCGCACCGGAAGTGTCCCAGCTTGATACTTCGGTCGCCATTCAGATTGAAGGTTTCGTCGTTCCGGGTCTGACGACGCGCTCCATCGAAACCACGGTCGAGCTGGCGAGCGGGCAGACCATCGCGATCGCCGGGTTGTTGAATGAGCAGGTGCGCGGTATCGCCTCGCGCATTCCGGGGATCGGTGACTTACCTGTCCTCGGTGCGCTCTTCCGGTCGGTCCAGTTCCAGCGCTCGCTCAGCGAACTTGTCATCCTCGTGACACCGGAAATCATCGCACCGCTCGAGGCGCATCAACTCGTTCGGCTCCCCACGGACGGCCAAGTCGATCCGACCGACGCTGAACTATACGGACTCGGCCTGCTCGAGGGTTCCCGCGCCAAGGCTGCAAACGACGCGGACGGCGGACCCAGCGATCACAGTTCGGATCGGCCCACGGCTCTGGGCTCCGAGCCCGAGCAAGTGTCGCTCCACGGTCCCTGGGGACTCGCGGGAATCTCGTCCGTGCGGCAATAGGCACATCGCCACGCGTGGCACCACGACGCGAGAGGGCGTGTCGAGGCGCCGCAATCGCACGGCGGGGAAGATCCCGCCGGTTTTGGAGGCGGAAGGAAGCAAGTGGCCGGGGGAGACCATCCAGATAATCTGCGCACGCGGAAGCTGCGGCCGTTCGGACGACGACCCGTCTTCCTACGCCCCCGCCCTGTGCCCACCAAGCCTGTGCCGATAACTGCGTGCTCGACGACTCGCGCCATCGGGGATCCGAATCCGCCCGCATCCCGCCTCACT
>JADFOB010000052.1 GCA_022563055.1 Planctomycetota bacterium | reverse complement strand
TGGCGATGACGACGACAATGGGAACGACAATGCCGATGACGATGATGATGACGGCGATGGCAATGGGAACGACAACGACAACAACACAAACGAGAACGAAAACGGGGACGACAACGGCAACGAGAACGAAAACGAGAACGAAAACGGGGATGAGAACGACAACGAGAACGGGAACGACAATGACAACGCGAACACAAACGAGAACGAGAACGTAAACTCGAACGACAACGGTTCCGTCGGAACGTGATCCCTACAAACTGTAGGTCGGGTTCTGCCCGACGGCCCAACAGAAGGTCGCTGAGTCGGGCGGAGCCCGACCTACGATTGGGCGTTCTTCGTAGGCGTTCTACGGCCGCCACGGGGGGCGGCCGCTACTTATCCGATGGGAATCCATAAGTGATCGTACTGGGTCTCTCTTGTTACTATCACGACTCCGGCGTGGCGTTGGTGCGCGACGGGGAACTCGTCGCCGCAGCCGAGGAAGAGCGATTCAACCGCAAGAAGCACTACAGCGGTTTCCCCGAGCGGGCGGTTGAATACTGCCTCGGCGAGGCTGGGATTACCATCGACGAGGTCGACCACATCGGTTTCTATGAGAAACCGCTGGTGAAGTTCAACCGGATCCTCGAGGCGATTCTGGCGTATTGGCCCTACAGCTACCGGGCGTGGATCAAGGCGATGCCGCTCTGGTTGACTCAGCGGCTTCGAATCGGTCCCGAGATCCAGGAGAAGCTCGGGACCGACAAGGACATCCTCTACTGCCAGCACCATCTCTCCCACGCGGCGAGTGCCTTCCTGGTGTCACCATACGAGGAGGCAGCCATCCTCACGGTGGACGGCGTGGGCGAGTGGACGACCACGGCGTGGGGTGTCGGGCGAGGCACGCACATCGAGATGAACCAGGAGCTTCGCTTCCCCCATTCGGTGGGGCTGCTCTTCAGCGCGATCACAGCCTATTTGGGGTTTCGCGTCAACGATGCGGAATGGAAGGTGATGGGGCTCGCCCCGTACGGCAAACCCGTCCACCTCGACAAGTTCCACCAGGTCGTCGACATCAAGGACGACGGCAGCATCCGACTGAACCTGGATTACTTCGCCCATGGCTACTCGACGACGCGGTCGTTCAACGCCCGCTGGGAGAAGCTCTTCGGCCAGCCACAACGACCCCCAGAGACGGAGCTGACCGACTTCCACCGCGACATCGCCCGCTCGGGCCAGGAGATCATCGAGGAGATCATGGTCAAGATGGCCTCGCACGTGCACCGCGAGACCGGCCTGGACAACCTGTGCATCGCCGGGGGCGTCGGGCTCAACTGCGTGGCCAACTGGCGGATCCTGCAAGAGTCGGGTTTTAAGAACGTGTTCATCCAACCGGCAGCGGGTGACTCGGGCGGTGCGCTGGGCACAGCCTTTTACATCTACAACACCGTGCTGGGCCACCCGCGCAAGTTCCGCATGGACCACGCGAATTGGGGGCCATCCTTCACGGATGCGCAGATCGAGGCGGCGCTTAAGCGCGCCGGCGCGGTTTATGAGAAGATCGACGACGAAAAGAAGCTGCTCGAGCGGACCGCGAGACTGATCGCGGACGGTAAGGTGCTCGGATGGTTCCAGGGGCGGCTCGAATTCGGACCGCGGGCGCTGGGCGCACGATCCATTGTGGCCGACGCGCGCGATGCCAAGATCAAAGAGGTCATCAACGCGAAGGTGAAGTTCCGCGAGGCGTTCCGCCCCTTTGCGCCCAGCGTTCTCAAAGAGCATGTGCACGAATACTTCGAGGTGCCCGAGGGGATGGATTTGCCCTACATGCTGCTGGTGCCCAAGGTGCGCGAGGAGAAGCGATCGGTGATCCCGGCGGTCACGCACGAGGACGGTACGGGCCGGGTCCAGACCGTTACTCAAGAAGCCAACGGCAAGTACTACCGCCTGATCGCGGCGTTCAAGCGGCTTACGGGCGTACCGGTGATCGTAAATACGTCATTTAACGTACGCGGTGAGCCGATTGTCTGTACACCGGCGGACGCTTACGATACGTTCGTTCGCACCGGGATCGACGGCCTGGTGATCGGAAGCTACGTTGTGACCGAGAAGCCCGAGGCGGTGGACTACGAGGCCGGCATGAAACGCAGCGTCGCGTTGGAGGCTGGTTCACTCGTGGCGGGCACGGCGTGAGCGAGCGTTAGTGCTTCGTCACGTTGGAATCAACGGATCGGTGTGCCACTGCTCTTGAGCAGTGCGGTCCCTGCGCGTGTACGCAGAACACTGCTCAAGAGCAGTGGCACAGCACAGTCGTTCACGCGCGGTCGTTCAAGGATAGTCGGTCACGCACGAAGGATAGTCGGTCACGCACGGTCGTTCGAGCGCGGTCGGTCGAGTACGGTCGGTGAGGTAGCGTGGAGTTGGCGGGCATGGCGAAGCAATCATTACTCAAAGAGTTTGTCCTGTTCATCAAGTACGAGAAGAAGTGGTGGCTGATTCCGCTCCTTGCCGTCTTGCTGATCGTCGGAATCCTGATGGTCGTCAGTAGCTCCTCACCGCTCGCTCCGTTTCTGTACCCGCTCTTCTAATGAATGGGCGTGCTGGAGGCGCTGCTGGGCGCACGGTACACTCTGGTTCATGCGGAGACTGCCCCGTAAGCGACGAATCCTCAAATGGGCGGGGCTGCTGACCTGCGCCCTGCTCGCGCTTACGATCGTCCTGACCCGCTGGTGGAACATCGCGTGGACCAGCGGGAATCACTGCGGCTTCCTGCAATGGGGTGCGATCGCGTTCGGGTATCATAACTGGGTTGATGACTTCAGCTGGGTTGTTCGCCGGAACATCAACAGCGTGGCGCTCTTTTGGTGGTTTGACTATCAGCCCGGCAGTCCGACGCTGGCCTCGTGCTTTATCACGCCGCTCTGGGTGCCCTTGGCGATGATCGGTGTTCCGACGATCCTGGCATGGAGGCGCGACCGCCCATCTCCACCTGGCCATTGCCAGAAATGTGGCTACAACCTCACGGGGAATATTTCGGGGGTTTGTCCTGAATGTGGCGCTGCGGCGCCCCGCAACCCAGCTCACACTACCTGATAACCCGACACATGGCAGGGCAACGCCCCGACAAGTCGGGACAATGACCTGCCCTACGCGTCTCCGGACAGCGGAAGACGAGTTACGCCCAGCCCATCGGCACCAATCCATAGAGATCGACCCGTGAGGGGTCGATAAACATGGCGGTCCTGAACAGTCTTGGCCCATATCCAGCGGGTCAAAGGTTTATGGGACGTTAGTGCCGTGGTCGCGCGCCGGAACCGGGCGGTGCAAGGAACGAACGGATGGTCAAATTCCTATGCGTGTGCGGCGCCAGGCCGAACTTCATTAAGATCGCGCCCATCATGGATGCGCTCGCGCGCGCCGACGGCGTCGAGACACGCCTCGTCCATACGGGCCAGCACTATGACCATCAGATGAGCCGTCTCTTCTTTGACGAACTCCAGATCCCCAGACCGGATGTGAATCTCGATGTTGGAAGCGGATCGCACGCTGCGCAGACCGCGGAGATTCTCAAGAGGTTCGAGCCGGTCTGCCAAGACTATCAACCCGATTGGGTCGTCGTCGTTGGCGACGTGAACGGGACGATGGCCTGCGCACTGGCTACCTCCAAGCTGGGCGTCAAGCTCGCGCACGTCGAGGCGGGGTTGCGCAGCTTCGACCGAACCATGCCCGAGGAGATCAACCGCATCGTCACCGACGCGGTGAGCGACGCCCTCTTCGTCACGGAACCCAGCGGCGTCGAGAACCTCCAGCGCGAGGGGGTGGCCAATGGGAAGGTGCATCTGGTTGGCAACGTGATGGTGGATACGCTGATCCGACACCGCACGCGCGCCGCCGGGTCGGCCATCTGGTCGGAACTGGGCATCCACGAGAAGCAGTACGCGCTGGTCACGCTTCACCGTCCGAGCAACGTTGACGACCCGGCGGTGTTTGGTTCGATCTTGGACGCGCTCGAGGCGATTGGCGCCGACTGGCCGGTGATCTACCCGTGTCACCCGCGTGCAAGAGAGAACCTCGCGCGACTCGGGCTCTCGACCCGCGTGGAGAGCATCGCCAACTTGCGCTTGATCGAGCCGCTGGGCTATTTGGACTTCCTGAAGCTCATGGATGGGGCGGCTGTGGTGCTGACCGACTCGGGCGGCATACAAGAGGAAACGACGGTCCTGGGTGTCCCCTGTCTGACGCTTCGTGAGAACACGGAGAGGCCCATTACGCTGACCCTAGGAACGAATCGCCTGGTTGGATGCACCACCGAGCGCATTCTGTCGGCGTATGGCGACTTGCGGCGCGACCCACCACGCGGGGGCGTCGTACCTGATCTATGGGATGGGCGGACGGCCGAGCGGATCGTCGCATGCTTGCTTCGCAACGGTTGAATCCCTACAAGTGTCTTCCCTGAAACGCATGGCGGGAGTGGCTGCATGAAGATTGCGATCGTGGGTACGGGTTACGTGGGACTGGTGGCGGGCGCGTGTTTCGCCGAGAGCGGCAATCACGTCACCTGTGTCGATATCGATGAGCGAAAGATCCGCAAGCTGCTTCAAGGCGAAGTGCCCATCTACGAGCCGGGTCTGACGGAGATGGTGTTGCGTAACAGCGCCGCCAAACGCCTGATCTTCACCACCGACCTTGTCGAGGCGATCCAACAGTCCCGCATCATCTTCCTGGCGGTCGGAACGCCTTGTGCCTCGGACGGCTCAGCCGACCTCGGGGCGATCCTGGAAGTCGTTAGAACGATCGGCCGGGTCATGGACGATTACCGGATCGTCGTGATGAAGAGCACCGTTCCGGTCGGTACGCACCGGAAGGTCATGGAGACGATCGCCGCGGAGACCGAGCACCCCTTCGATTACGTCAGTAACCCCGAATTCCTCAAGGAAGGCGCCGCGATCGAGGACTTCATGAAGCCCGACCGCGTCATCATCGGTGCCACGAACCCGGCTGTCGTCCTGGTGATGAAGGAGCTTTACGGCGCGTTTATGCGCCGGACCGAGCGTATCCTCGTCATGGACCCCGCCAGCGCCGAGATGACGAAGTACGCGGCGAACGCCATGCTCGCGACGCGCATCTCCTTTATGAACGAGATCGCGGGGCTCTGCGATCGATTCGGCGCGGACGTCGAGCTGGTTCGGCAAGGTGTGGGCTCCGACTCGCGGATCGGCACAGCCTTCCTGTTTCCGGGGATCGGCTATGGCGGATCGTGCTTTCCCAAGGATGTTAGCGCATTGGTTTCGATGGGCGAATCGGTCGACTTCCCCGTCAGCATCGTGGCTGCGGTTCAGGAGGTGAACCAGCGCCAGCGCCGCCTGTTCGCCCAGCGGGTGATTGACGTCCTGGGCGATGCGTGTGCAAAGACGACGCTGGCTGTCTGGGGTCTGGCGTTTAAGTCCCGAACCGACGACGTTCGGGAGTCGCCGGCGATCGCGGCCATCCGTATTTTCCTGGAGCATGGTATCAAGATCCGCGCGCACGACCCGGAGGCCATGGAACCCGCCGCCGCCGAGCTTGGCGAAACGGTCGAGATGTGCGAGGATGGCTACGAGGCGCTGCGCGGTGCCGACGCGCTGGTGATCTTCACCGATTGGGCGAAATTCCGAACGCCCGATTTCGACCTGATCGCCGAGCGAATCCCGAGCAAGCTGATCTTCGACGGCAGGAACATGTACGATCCGTCACTGCTCGCCAAGCGTGGATTTCGGTACTATTGCGTCGGTCGCCCCGACAAGCCGGCGGTCTAGCTCGGAGGAGTCACCACAGAGGCACAGAGACGCAGAGAAGACAAGAGGCAAGAAGGTGCCGAGTTGGTAAGACGACTCTTGTCTGATTGAATCCGGTTCTTCTCGGTGCCTCTGTGTCTCTGTGGTTGTTCGCTTGTTGCAATGCCAAGGAGCCGGGTGTTGGTAGTGATACGGGCTCATCGAGGACGAATATGAAAGCATTGGTCACGGGCGGTGCGGGTTTCATTGGATCTCATCTGGTGGACCGCCTTCTCGAGTGCGGTCACGAGGTCGTAGCGCTGGACGACCTCAGCACGGGATGTCTTGCCAACGTCGAAGGTGTGCTGGACTCCGACAAGTTTCAGCTCGTGGTCGATGATGTTCGCAACTCCGAAACGGTGCATCTGCTTGTCGAGCGGTGCGACGTCGTCTTTCACCTGGCAGCCGCCGTCGGCGTTCAACTCATCGTGGATCAGCCGGTCCATACGATTGAAACGAACATCCACGGGACCGAGGTCGTGATGACCGTGGCCAACAAGTTCCGCAAGAAGGTTTTGATCGCCTCCACGAGCGAGGTTTACGGCAAGAGCGAGAAAGTGCCCTTTCGTGAAGACGACGACACGGTGTTGGGTTCCACGAGGTTCTCGCGCTGGTCCTACGCCTGCTCCAAGGCGATCGACGAGTTCTTGGCCTTGGCGTACCACCAGGAGTTCGGTCTCAAGGTTGTGGTCGCACGCTTCTTCAACACCGTTGGTCCTCGCCAGGCGGGGCAATACGGCATGGTCATCCCACGTTTCGTCGAGCGGGCTTTGAAGAACGAACCCCTGTTGATCTACGGTACGGGGAAGCAAAAACGGTGCTTCGCTTATGTGGGTGACGTCATCGGTTGCGTGCTGAAGCTGATGGATTGCCCCAAGGCGCCGGGACGCGTCTACAACATCGGATCGACCGAGGAGATATCCATCGAGGCGTTGGCGGACAAGATCATCGAGATGACCGGCAGTAAGAGCGGCAAGAAGTTCCTCTCGTATGAAGAAGCCTATGGCCGGCCATTCGACGACATGATGCAGCGGGTTCCGTGTCTGGACCGAGTCCACGAAGCGGTCGGCTACAAGCCCGAGACCAACCTGACACAAACGCTCGAGATGGTCATCAACCAGAAGCGGAAAGACACATAGCGCTCGCTGCCTGGGTCCGCGCGGGGAGTGAGTTGTGCCACAAGGATCAACCCGCAAGACCACCTGTGACCTGGCATTAGTGTTTCACCCTATAGCGCCCCCAGCCTGAAAGGCTGGACGACAGTAGCTGTGGGCAAGTCCGCCCGAGGCGGACGCCGCCCACGGATCACGGTACCCATGTTTCATTCGACCCTGAAAGGGTCGCAGAAGCGTCACGTCGCAAACGCCCCAGAAAACAGACGACCCCTTCAGGGTCGGGCGGCTTGGCCCCCCCCGGTGGCGGCGCTACGCTTGCCACCGGCTACTTCCGAGCAGGCTTTCAGCCTGCGACCACCCCCGCCGATTCTGTCACGGACCCGTAACTCAGTCTTGTGCGGGCAGCAGCGCTGCGAAGCTCAGTTCGTGGCCGTCGGGATCTTGGACGTGAAAGAAGCGCTCGCCCCATGGCGCGTCCTGGGGCGTTTCCGGCTGCAGTCCTGCCGAGCACAGGGCTGCGAAGTGGGCGTCGGCATCGGCCACACGGAAAATGACGCGACCCCACCCATGACCATGATAGCTGGGATCGGCTGCCAGATTCACAAACGCCTCCCCGCAGCGCAAGCTACTAAACCGGGATTCTTCGCCGCCGTGGACGATCTCAAATCCCAGGCGTTGGTAAAACCTGACAGAGCGTGGCATGCTACAAACGGCAAGTGTCACGGCACTGATGTGTTTGACCGACATCCTTTCGCTCCGATCTTCCCACCAGCGGATATGCGCCTCCTTTGATCGGCACGCAAATCCCGCTGAAGGGTTCGTAGCCCCGGGCTACGTATCGAACCCAGACTTCTGCGCACAGTCCGGGCAAACTACTCGGGAACGCCTATCGACGCGCCACCCGGCGTGGTTGAATAACGCCAAGGCGAGGGTAGTCGCAACTTCCTTATCGTTAGTTGGATCAGAATCGGCGGCATGATATGCGCCGCAGGAGCTGCAGGAGATCTCCGCCACGATCCGCCACCATCCCGTCTCGGTATCCGTACCCGTCCAGTCGACTCTTTGCCGTTCAGTCCGGGGAATGTTGATCCAGCTAAGTGTGGTC
>JADFOB010000051.1 GCA_022563055.1 Planctomycetota bacterium | reverse complement strand
AGCAGGATATAAGTTGCACTAATTATGAGAAACTACAGTAGTGCTCCGTCGCATGTCAACTGATGGACGTTCTCGGCGTGCCACTGCTCTTGAGCAGTGCCGGACGGGACTGTGCTGGTCGTACGAAGAGCACTGCTCAAGAGCAGTGGCACCCAACAGAATCCATTGTTTGAGTTGCGTCGAGGCACTAGCCCAGGTCAAAGATCCAAGGTCGAATGCGCAATGCGGAATTGGGAATGGTCAATGGCGGCGACCCTCCGAATCCACCATTCCGCATTCACCCGACCCGCGTTCTCAAGCGTCCATTCCAGCCGTCCGATAAACCACCGTAGGTTTTGGGACGCGGATCGTGCGCGCCATCGTGCAAATGGTGAGTGTGCGCGCAGCAGCGTAGTGTAATCATGACCGAGGTGGCATCCGTGACGACGGCGACCGGCGCAGCGGTTTGGGATCGCTTATGGCGTTATCAGCCGTCCGATCGAAGGGACGATGCACTGATCGCGCGGGAGCAGCGCAGTCCGCGATGGGCGCTGATTGTGGCGCGGCTTGAAGAGACGTTCGGCTCCCTGGAAGGATTACGCACCATTGAGCTGGGTAGCGGTCGCGGGGATCTGTCCGCGCTTTTGGCCCGCCACGGTGCCGACGTGACGCTCCTTGATGCCAGCGCAAGAGCCCTGGACCAGGCCCGGTGCCGGTTCGAGCGTCTCGGGCTGGCCGCTCGATATGTGCAGGCGGATTTTCTCGATCCGTTCGACGGCGGCTCGGCGCGTTTTGACGTCTCGCTCTCATCCGGCGTCATCGAGCACTTTCGAGGGAACGATCGGACCCGGACCGTGCGAGCCCATCTCGAAGTTCTTCGACCCGGCGGCATGGCGATCATCAGTGTGCCCAACGCGCGGTGCCTTCCCTATCGTCTGTGGAAGTGCTACCTGGAGTTCCGCGGTTGGTGGCCCTATGGGATGGAGATTCCGTACACGGCCTCGGAGCTAAGACAGCGGGCGCATCGGGCCGGTTTCATACGGGCGGAGGCGCACTGCGTGGGTTTCTGGCAATCGGTGGGGGACCATTGGGGGCGGAGCCTTATGGGAAAGGGACCGGACTGGGTTGGTAAACCGTCGCGGCTCGACAGCCTGATGGGAATGACACTGTTGACCTTCGCCTGGCGAGGTGAAGTCGCAAAGGCCCTCAACATCGAGTAAGGAGTAGCGCCATCGCACTACTCGGGCGAAGTTACTATGCGCTGTGCCGGACTCGCATGGGGCACCAACTTCTCAAGACGCTCGTGAGGGGCGTTCGGCACGCGGGAGGTTGGCGGCGATTCCATCCACCGTTCGACGCGCTGGAACTGGAGCACGACGCGCTCGTGGGTTTGACACGGCTTTGGTCGCGCATCCACTGGTCGCCCGGCGACGGGATGATGCCGGCGGATCAACTACTGGCGGTCTATCGTTTGGCTGCAACGTGGCCCGTACCCGGTGACGTTGTCGAGCTGGGCGCTTGGGTTGGTCTTACGACCAGCTACCTGGCCGGCGCCTGTCGCGTACGCAACCAGGGGAAAGTCTACGCGGTGGATACGTTCACCGGAGTCAAGGAGGGGAACACGACCTATCCTTCCGTCGCTCGTTACGGCGGTGACACGCGTAGGGCGTTCGAGGAGCGGATCCAACAGGCCGGTGTGACAGACATCGTCGAACCGCTCGTCGGGCTCACAACCGATGTGGCGGACATCTATCCGGGTCGCCCCATCCGCCTGCTGTTGATCGACGCGGATCACTCTTACGACGGCGTGCGGCGAGATTTCGAATGCTGGTCGCCGCACGTCGCTGCCGGGGGACTCATCATCTTCCATGATTACCTGATGCCCCAGATCGCACGTTTCGTGGACGGCATTGTCAAACACGAACCGGGGTACGTCATGGCACCGGGCCACGTTGTTCCCAACGTGTTTGCCGTGACGAAACGAGGCCGCGACAGTCGTACCGCCTGTAGGGCAACGCGCGCCGATCGGGTTGAACCGGGCGGCGCGGATGCACCGGCGAAAGTTCACACGGCGGAGGCGCCGGCATGAGTTCGTTGCTCGAGAGACACTTTCTCCATCGCGGTTGTGGAGCCGAGTTCGAGATGGAGGCGGCCTGGATCGCGCGACACTTACCGCACGGACCGGCGCTGATTGTGGATGTCGGGTGCGGCAACGGCGCTCTTTTTGACGTCATTGGTCAGGGGCGGGTCATCGGCGTCGACCATCTTGCGGACGGACTCGCCCACACACGCGATCGCTTTGCCGAAGTACCGCTCGTGTGTGCGGACGCAAGGCATCTACCCTTTTCCAATGCCGCTTTGGACGTCATCACGTCTCAGCACGTTCTGGAGCACCTGCCCGCATTCGAAGCAGCGTGCCGCGATTGGATGCGCGTGCTCAAACCCGGCGGTCGGCTACTGCTCTTGACGCCGAATCGTTCGTTCCGTGATCCGAGTGTTTACGATGATGATTCTCACGTACACATTTTCGCCAAGAGCGACCTGAGGCGGGTGCTGCTTCGGGTCGGCTTTCACATTCTCGATCTTCGAACGCTAGGTCTGCCGTGGTTTCGCAACTATGGGCGCGTGCCGGGTGCGTGGCGGTTCCGGCGATTCGTGACGCGGCGCGCGATAGGCCTGTCGCGCGTTCCCCCGTGGCGGTGGCGCGGACAGACGCTTTGCTGCGCCGCTGGGAGACCCACGAACTGATGGCCCGTCCACTTCGCATTATGATCGACGCGCGGATGCTCATCGGCCGATTCTCAGGCATCGGGCGGTTCGTCACGCGCCTCGTCGAGCATCTTGTCGATTGCCCGAACATCCAGGTCGTTGCGCTCTGTGGCCGCGAGGCAACTCCCGGTTGGCTTGCTTGGCGTGGTGTCGACATCGTGACATCGAGCTTCCAGCGGCGAGATCGCACGGCTGCACGAAGAGCGCTGTGGGAAGAGCGGCATCTAGGTCGTCTGATTCACGATGCGCACGCCGATGTCTTTCACGCGACCTGGAACAGCGGCGTGCCGGTGTTCTGTCCCGTCCCGGCTGTCCTGACCATTCACGATCTGATCCCCTGGTTCCATCCGGCGGCGCATTTCGCAACAAGAGCGCAGCGGTTGGGCTATCGGTACGCCATCCGCGCTTCGGTGCGACGCGCTGCCATCGTCACCACGGTAAGCGACTACGTTCGTCATCAGGTGCTTTCCACACTTCATCCAGATCCCAAGCGCGTGGTGACCGTATACAACGGCGTCGACGCACCTGCATCGGCGCTCGATTCGCCGACCGGTTTTGGCCTGCGGGAGCACGAGACAGCCACGGAGGCGGCGGAGGCAGCACCCTATGTGCTCTATGTCGGTGGGTATGAACGCCGAAAGAACTTGGCCGCGGTGTTCCGCGCCATCGAGCAATACTGGGCCACCACGGACGATGTCCTGGATCTAAGGTTGACCGGCGATGCCTGCCGACTCGGCGCCGACGCCTCGCTTGCCTACCGCGCTCTAACCCACCCGTCGCGCGTCCGTTTTCTTGGTACGATCGATGATGCGGAGCTCTCGCGTCAGTATGCCCATGCGCGGGCGCTGCTCCTGCTCTCGCGTGACGAGGGATTCGGGCTTCCGGTTCTCGAGGCGATGGCCCACGGTTGCCCTGTCGTAGCCGCGGCGAAAGCGTCCTTACCGGAAATCGTCTCTGACGCGGGAATCCTCGTTGATCCCGAGGACATACCATCCGTGTGCGCCGCGATCCGGTCTTTTGTGCACTCACCTCGCCGGCGCGAAGCCTTCATCCATCGCGGTTTCGCACGCGCTCGGGCGTTCGGCTGGGACGTGACCGCCTCGCGGATGATCGAGATTTATGAGCGGCTTGGGCACGGATCGACAATGGCGAGCGGCACGTTGTCCACCTCGGATTCGTCGAGATCGAGCCACGCGAGCACATCGATCGCGAATCTCGTATCAACTTAGTGCTCTGTCACGCTTGTTCTGACGAGTTCGCTGACCCGTATGTAGCCCAGCCGCCCTCGGCTGGGAGTCTGCCCGGACACAGCGGATGGCCGCTGTGCCACACGGGCCAGCCCATCAGACCATCCCTGACCGAGCACTCGGCGCATCGCAAATCTTGAACTTGCGAGTTGCAAAACGCGAGGGCGAGGCTCCCGCCGAGCCATAACCGCGACGCCACGCGAAGCTCACGGCTCACCCGGAGGCTCGCCGTCCCACGGGTGCCGCCGGAAGTGTTACGCACCACGTTTTGCAGTCCTGGCCCCCGCAGGGGTGACGCGGGTCGGGAAACCTGCTATGATAAAAGTGAGGGCTTGGAGTTGAGGCCCTCGCCGTCCGCCGAGGGAGCCCGCCCGCAGGAGCACCTGCGGCGGTCCGTTGCGGTGCGGAAACCGAGAGACATCCCACCGCCCCAGGTGGTACAAAGACTGGAAGCACCTATGGCCAAGAAAAGTCGACCGTCCGTCTTGAAACGTCAACGAGAGGCCAGGAAGCGTCAAAAGGCCGCTCAAAAGCGCGAGCGCCGAGAACAGTTTACGGAAGCGGGTTCCCGTGTGGCCACCAAGGAGGATCTTGAAGGCTACGGTCTGATTCCCGCTACGCCCACCGATGGCGAAAAGGAGGACTAACCCTCCGCTAAGTCCCGCACCGAACGCCAAGAGAGATGGCCGCGACAGCCTGTATCCCGTTGGTACGCTGGTTTGGAACTGACGCGATCCGTGCGCGGACCCCGTCCCGCTAAACGCCTTTCCCCTGTCGATCACGAACGGAATCGTTGTTTCCTCGATCCGGCCACCGCGGCACGGGCCTGCCGTTTAGTAGCGATCTTAGCGCTTCGTCAGCGCGAACTTGATGGCGTGGCCGATGTGGCACAGCGGCCCTCCGCTGTGTCGGGACACCCAGCCGAGGGCGGCTGGGCTACATAGGACTCAACCAACTCATCAAATCAAGCGTGACAAAGCACTATGTGACGCGGTAGAGTCGTCCGAGCAAGAGGACGGGTAACAGGATAGCGCCCACCGCCATGGCGGGCCAAAGCCCGCAGGTCGACGCCGCGATACAGGTGTCGACCACCACCACTGATAGCACAGCCACCATCACCGCCCGTTGCACCGCGACCGGCTCCGCCAGCTTGATCGCACGACAGCCGTAGTAACTCAACACCGCAAGGAGCAGAGCCGCGAGCCAACTCCCCTCCCAGCGTCCGTGCGGTACGACCGACGGTAAAGCAACCAAACCAGCCACCGCGAGTCCCACGCCCGCTGCTCCGGCGCCCAACGGTATGCGGCGTCCACCCGTGGCTTCGGTCCGAGCGAAGAGTGTGACGGATGCGATGTACAGCCACATCAGGACGATCGGCGGGAGTACCGTAGCGAGTGCGAGATCCGGCGCAATGCTCATTCCCAGTGCCAGGTTCAAGGCACGGCACAATCCCATCATCGCCGGTGCGATGGCCGTCCTTTTTAGCACCGCGTTGTACAACAGAATCGCAACGACCAACGCGAGCGATACCAGGCCCGTTTCGAGCGATTGGGTCGACGCCAACAGGACGCCGATCGCCAGTAGTGCGGCGCTGATCGTACCGGCGTTTTGCCGCGAAACCCTTCCTGATGGAATTGGTCGGCGCGGGCGATCGACCGCATCACGCGCAACATCACACACGTCGTTGAGCACCACGCCTCCCGCGTAGAGACAGCACGACGCACCCATCAGAAGAACAGCGCTTGGGTAGTCGCTGAGGGATCCTCCCACGAAAAGGAAGCCGGCTAAGCTGTCCGCAGCCGCCGTGAGGACGTTCGGGATGCGAACGAGGTCGAAGTAGGTCCGGAGTCTACCCGTCATGGGCGCATCAGCGGGAGCAGGTAGTCGCGCGCCTCCCGACCGGCACCGTCGGGATCGTCAAGATAGGGATAGAGTTCGACGGTCAGCCAGCCGTCGTAGCCGGTCGCGTCGATGGCCCGAAGTACCGCCGGCAGGTCGATCGCCCCGCGACCGGGAATCAGGTGCTCGTGTATCCTGGTCGCGGCGATGTCCTCGATGTGGTAGTGGCGCGTCCACGGTTGAAGCGTCGCGATGGTCTGGGGCAATGGATCACAGACGCAGAAGAAGTGGCCGACATCGAAATTCAGCCCGAACATCGGCGAATCCACGCGCTCGGCCAGTTCGACAAACTCCGCGGCGTTTTCGATCAGCAGTCCGGGTTCGGGCTCGACAAGCAGTTGGACCTGCTCTTGTTCCGCATGTTGAAGAGCCTCGTTGAGCCCCATGACGAAGATATCCATCGCCTCTTGGCGGGTCATTCCGGCGTCGACGGGGCCGCCCGGTTCGGTCGTGATGGAGGGCGCGCCGAGCTTCCGCGCCATGGTCAGCGCATCCTTGGTATGCTGAACACGCAGGCGTCGATCGTCAGCGTCAGGTTCAATCCAGGATGGGTGCCAGAAGTCTTGCACCGCATTCATCATGAATGCGTTGACGTTGGATATGGCGAGTTCCCGCTTGTCGATCGCCTGTCGGATGGCGCCGATCTGATCCTCCGTGATGGTCGCGGGCCAAGCGTGCGGGACGTCGGCCATCAACTCGATTCCCTGATACCCCGTGGCTGCCACCCGATCGATGGCGTCCGAAATCGGCCAACGCATGTAGGCATTCGAGCTGTAGGCGAGTTTGGCCATGGAGTCCGCGACCCTTCACCTTTGGTGTTCCGGCGGCGCGAGGGCATCATAGGACATCGGCCGAGGGCTGGCTACCGAACTACCGACTCTCGGGAGCGTGCGGGATGGTCAAAGTGGGTTTGTGCGGCTATGATCGTTGTATCTTTGCTTCCTCTGCTGATCTTGTCATCGGGAATCGAGGGAGCTCGGGGAGACGACCTCATGAACAGCAATCCACGCAGGAATCCACGAGCGTTTACGCTCATCGAGATGTTGGTGACGATCGGGATCATCGCGGTACTGGTCGCAATTCTGATGCCGTCGATGGGGCGGGCGCGCGAGGGAAGCAAGACGCTCGCATGCTTGACGCATCTGCGAGAGCTTGCTCGGGGTTGGCAAATCTACGCGGATGAGAACGGCGGTACTCTTGTTCCGGGTCGAATGTACGAGCAGCCCGGAGGTATAACCAGCCCGGCCAATCACTATGACGTCGGCAACGGATTGAAGTACCGACCGCACTGGCCGGCGACCATGGGCGCACAGGTCGGCTTGTTCGCGTTCAACCAACCGAGCACCTTAGAGGATCGTCAGGACTACGATTCCGACGTCTACAAGTGCCCTACCGTCCCCAAGTGGATCGATGAGCGGAACTTTGCGTACGGTTATAACTACCAGTTCCTCGGCAACGGGCGGCGTACGAACGATCGGTTTCATAACTTCCCGGTTCTCCAGAGCCAGATCAAAGCAACGAGTGGTACCGTCGTGGTGGCGGATTCCATGGGGACAGCCGCCGGCGTGCCCGCCGGTGAGCGGCGCGGCTACACCAACGACGGACCGGACCATTTCGCAAACGTCGGCAACCACGGATGGTCCCTGGATCCGCCACGCCTCACGGACGAATCCGACCGCGGTACCGGTGGCGAACGTAGTCCGCGGACAGCCGTGGATCCGCGTCATCAGGGTAAGGTCAATGTCGTCTTTGCCGATGCCCACGGCGAAGTCAGCGAAGTTCTTTTGCGCCCCTCGACTGACGACATGTGGCTTTAAGCTCCACAGGTTCAGAAATTTCGCGAGATCAGTCTTGGTAAACATCTGGCGCTTCGGATGTTCAAGGTCGAACTTCTTTCTGGCGGCATCTGACAGGCCTCCGCGCGCGTCCAGATACTGTCCACGAGCTCGCTCGTAGAACCACTTGGAGTCCCGGAATGTTCCTTCAGGCGAGGGTGCGAACAGCCTTCGCGAGAACCCTTCCATGCGGACATGGAAGGGGTGATTGGCAAAAAAGTCCGCAGCGTTGACGCGATTTTGCGTGTTAGCGAATTGTGAAATCTTTGGGACGATCTCATCCGTTCGGTCTGGTGCGATAATGGAGA
>JADFOB010000050.1 GCA_022563055.1 Planctomycetota bacterium | reverse complement strand
GCGGGATCAAGGCCATCGACCGCAAGCAGTATCGGCGTCTTGATCGAAACTGGGGCTTCCTGGGTGTACGCGATCCATTCGGCGACTTCGAGTTGATCTTCGGTGCGGCGCGTTTGGGTTTGAAGATCTGCGAGGTACCCACACGCTACGGCTGCCGCTCGTATGGTGTGCCCAAGACGAAGGCGCTGCGTCACGGAATGATGCTCCTGCGCATGGTCGCGCGGGCAACGGTGGTGTTCAAGTGTCGCTAGTAGACTATCACGAAAGTTTTGCCGCGGTGTACGACACGCTCTACGCAAGACGTGACGTGGCGGGTGAAGTCCGCTTGGCCGCCGATCTGCTGGAACTCTCGACCGAGAGCGGCTCGCCTCACGTCCTCGACTTCGGCTGTGGTACCGGCGAGCACGCATTGGCACTGGCTGAGCGAGGCATCAGTGTGGTGGGCTTCGATCGCTCGGAGGCCATGATCGCCGTCGCCGACTCGAAGCAGCAGGTTGCAGGTTCAACCGGCGTCTCCTTCGCTTGCGGATCTCTCGCGGAGTTCTTCCACCGCGCCAATGGCCTGCGCTTTGATGGTGTCGTGAGTTTCTTCAACGTGCTCAACTGCATCGACACACCGGGCGAGATGGTCTCGCATCTGCGACTGATGGGCAGCCGTCTTAAGCCTGGGTGCAAGATGCTCGTGGACGTCTGGAACGGTGCGGCGGTCTTCGTCGACCAGCCCCATCCGGGTATCCAGCACTATGACTGTCCCGACGAGCCCGGGCACGAGCTGATCCGAATCACCGAACCCAAACTCGATCGTGTCAACCAACGGTGCGAACTGAGATACCGCGTCTTGAACTTGAATCGTGAGTCGGGAAGTTTCACACAGTTCGAGTCGATTCACGACCTCCGCTTCCTGACGCCGGTGCAGTATCGCCATCTGTTCGAGCTGGCTGATCTTCGAATCGTGGACGAGTTTCCCAAGGGCAAACCATCGACACCGATTACCGAGGATGACTGGTACATCAGCTACCTGCTCTGCCGCGACGGTTGAGACCGGCGCCGATGCTTTCCACGCTTGGGACGCCCAAGCTGCGCGCGGCGTGGGAACCTCGACCGTCTCGCGCGCCCGCGCGCGACTCGAGCGACACGCCGCCCTCTGGCGCGAGCGACCGCTCACGCGTGATCTCTATCACGGCTACCACAGGAGAATCGAGGCTGAGCTGAGCGAAGTCGCCGGACTCGATCTCGAGGTGGGCGCCGGTCACGGGAGCTTCGCCGAGTCTAGGCCGGGGATCGTCTCGTGCGACGTCGTGCCCTGCTCATGGTTGGACTGCGCCGCCGACGCCACGTGCCTTCCCTTCGCCGACGGATCGCTTGCGAACATCGTGATGGTGGATGTGCTTCACCACGTTGCGCAACCGGTGCGTTTCTTCGACGAGGCTGTGCGGACGCTGGCGCCCGGTGGGAGGATCGTCCTGCTCGAACCCTATGTGTCACCGATCAGTTGGATCGCGTGGCGGTACTTCCACGAGGAAGGGATTGCGTGCGACGCCAACCCCTTGGACGAAAGCGTATTATCGAGCCGTCTTCGACAGGACGATCCGTGGGATGCCAACATCGCAGCCCCGACGCTGATCTTCTGGCGATACCTCGCCGCGTTCCGACAGCGATTCCCAACATTGAAAGTGATTCGCCGAGACCGGTTCGACATGCTGGTGATGCCGCTTAGTGGCGGCTTCGAGCGAACCCGATTGATTCCGTTGCCCGTCGTTCCCTTGGTCCGGGCCATCGAGCGGGTTATGGCGCCGCTGTCGCCGCTGCTCGCCTTCCGGTGCCTGATCGTATTGGAAAGAACGTCGACCGTTGGATTCTCGACGCGGCGTCTTGTGGGAGCATCGCCCGTGGTGGGTTAGTACCATGTTTTCAGATGTTCTGCACCTATCCCGAGCCGCGGGCTTAAGCCCGCGCGACGCCGGGATCACCGTGGCGTCGGCAACCTTCGTGGATTCGCGCAGGCTAAAGCCCTCGGCTCGGAGGAATGACACTTGGCGCGTGCCGTTTCTGCTGACTGCCATTTTGGTGACACTTCTTGGCGCTGCGGTTCGATGGGGCTATCTCGACTACCCGATGCGGTACGACGAGTCGTGGAATCATCTTCGCTTCGGTTCGAGGTCGCTGTGGCACATCGTCACGCATTACGAACCGAACAACCACGTCCTGCACACATTGTTTGCACGCGTCACCGTGGCCTTCCTGGGCACGTCGCCGGCGGCGGTGCGCCTGCCGTCCTTTGTGGCTGGGGTCGCGCTGATTCCGCTGACGGGTTGGTTGGCATGGTCCCTGTTCCATCGTCGCGGGGTCGTGCTGCTTGCGATGCTCGCGGCGGCTGGATCATCGCCGCTCATCGAATACTCAGCCAACTCGCGTGGGTACTCGATGATGGGTGTGTTTGCGGCGCTCGCTGCGATTTGCACGCTGCACTTGGCCAGAGACCCCGCCAAGCGGCGATTGTGGGCTCTGTGGGGTGTGCTCGGCGCGCTGGGCGTATACTCCCATGCGTCCATGATCTATCCCATGGCGGCCTTGAGTTGTACGCTGTTTCTTCAGGCTCTTCGAGGATCTCGCGCGGGGATCGAGCGTCGACCGATGGTCCTCGGTTTGTGTCTGGGCGTGACCGTCTGGATCGTCGTCACTTCCGCGCTCTTCCTGCCGGCACTGACGACGCAAAGCGTGGCCGGGATCTATCGTGCGTTGACCACGGTACCCTACGACGTCTATCGCGCATGGTTGGAACTTCACGGCAGCGTACCGGCGACGGTCTGGCAGAGCTGGGTTCGCCACACCAACACCATTTGGCAGATCGTGCTGATCGCCGGGTTCGCGGCGTTTGTGATCTCCGCGCTGCGTCGCCCGGTGGCTGGCTACGTCGTGCCGTTTGCGCTCTTTCTGATCCTCCCGATCATCGTGCTGGTGCAGAACGTGCCGCTGGTACCGCCGGGCTGGATCTTCGCCCTGCCGCTGTTTCTTGCCTGTTCGATGTACGGCGCGAGCGTCTGGGTGGGTTTGATCTCCCAGCGGATTCTCAGACGCGTTGCATCCGTTGTGTCCATCCTTCTGATCGTGGTATCTGGCGGGCTCTCACTGGCGACGGCAAGCCGGCAACCCTACCTCAGCGTGTGGGAACATGAGCTCGTGGACATCGAGCCGATCCTGGATGAGTGTGAATCGTACGGTACGCAGCGATGCTCGCTGATTGTGCAGTTCACGCCTTCCTATCTCTACTACATCCGCGAGCGGGGCATGGATCATCCGCTTACGCCCGACTCGGGTGACGCCCAGCGCGTCTACATCGCTGCGACTACGCTCAAGTCGCTGAGCGAACTATGGCACAAGGGTGTCAGCGGGTTCGCCCGGTACGACGCGCCGCGCGTGTGGAAGAAGTTTTCGCGTAGCACACTTTATGTGGCCAAGAGGATCAAACATGCCGACGTCGAGCGCAACTCGGCGCCGTCGCTGGTGGCCCATCGCCCTTGACGTGATAGCCATTCTGGCGATCGGGCTGGCGGCACAGGCGGGACACTTCGCGCAGCAGCAGGGTCGCGCCGTCATCTGCGGCGACTCCGCCCAGCACGTGGATGGTGCGGAGTCCCTACTGTCACCGGACCAAGAGCCGAACTTCGGTTTGCGGAAACCGGGCTACACGCTCATTCTGGCGGCGCTGGCAGCGCTGACGGGCCACATGAGCTGGCCGGCGATCGCCGCGAACCATCTGCTTTTGGGTCTGCTTCCCGTGATCGCGTACGGTCTTGGCTTGAACCTTCGCTCCCGCTCCGCCGGTTGGGTGGCAGCCATTTTGACGATCGCGCAGCTTCAGACAACGATATGGGGCGCACGCATCATGTCGGAGGCGTCCTACACCTGCCTGATCAGTCTCGCGGTGCTGGTGTTTGTGGTTGGGCTGTCACGTCCGCGCTTGGCTCTTTGGATGTTCGCCGCCGGCGCGCTGTTCGCCTACGCCTGGCTCGTCCGAAGCGTCGGCGTTGCGATGATCGTGGCTGCGGTGGGTGTAACGGTGTGGAGCTTTCGAGCAACGCCGCGCCGCGCCCTGATAGCGTGCACTTGCCTGTTAGCTCCCGTAGGGGCCGCGCTGTTGGTCGAGTGTGGTCTCAACCTGTCGTACAGCGGGCGATTCAGCCCAAGCACGGGCGGATCCGGCGTCATGCTCCTGGTTCGCGCCCGTTCCTTCCAGGGCTCCGAGTTTCCCGACACCGCTTCGACACGACGACTGCTCGAACTCGTTCCGGAACGGAGCCCGGACGATGCTTACCTCGTCAACAAGCTCGACAGTTGCGTCGCGCGCTGTCGTGCCATCCGAGATGAGGGCATGGACGAATGGTCGTTCAACTCGCTGGCCACGCGAGCGGCGATGGAGACGATCACAGCCGATCCGAAGGCCTATCTCAAAGCCGGCGCTGCGATTGCGATCCGCCACCTGCTCCGGCAAAAAGACGGTCCACCCATCTCATCCGTACCGCGCGAACGCCTAAGACCGATCATCGCCCATGAGACCGCACCCGATACGGAACAAAGCCAGAACTACTGGTACGCGTACTGGTTCCTGCCGCACAGGAGTGTCGAGGCGTCACGTGATCTGGTGGAGCGTATGAAAACGTCAGCGGGCGAGCGAGCCCCGTTCGGTCGCACGGGGTTCTGGGCGACCTTGCGCTACATCACGATGCTTCCACTTGTCGTGGACGTGATGGGTGTGCTTCGTTCCATCGCCTCGTTGTGGCCGGGGTTCGCGTTGATCGGCTGTAGCTTGCTTGGATTGAACCGGCGAACCTGTGCCTTGCTGGCCATGGCGTACGTGTTGGAGGCTGGCATCCTCGCAGTGTGCGGCGCAACCGACATCGCCAACGAGCGTTACCAGTTCGTCTGGCTCGCAACGGACACAGCCCTCGTCGCCTGTTTGGTCGCACCCGCCGTCGATGCGATCGTCGGCTACGTCAGGAGTGGTCGTCGCGAACGGACACTCCGTGAAGAGCATGGATGACAAAGCAGTGGCAGTGTGGAAGGCTTGCCGCCTGTGAGCTATTTATCGAACTCCGCAGGATCGATATCGATGACATGTGAAGCTTTGTGCTCTCCGTTAAGGGTGATCTCGAACACCAGGGGGCCTGGCTTGGACACCTGAATGGCCTCGAAAGACAAAATGGTGCGATGCCGCCTTCCTTTGACCGTGAAGTTGCTTGTGAACGGCCCGTGTTCGCCGTCCGGCCCTCGAATCGTCACCGCCACCTGGTAATCTTGGTCTTTGTCCTCTTCTTTGGCGTTCCAGGAACAGACGCAGACAACGTGGCTGATTGTCTTTGGAAACTTGGATACGACTACGTGGTCGTAAACGTTGAATATGCTCACACGGTTTGTGAACTGGTCAACCGTTGCGGACTCGGCAACAACGAAGTACTCGAGTTTAGGCATTGGCGAGAGCGAATTCAGCACGCGTTATGTCCTCCGCGTGCGTTGCATTGAGCAAAGGCGATACGTCAACAAAGCTGACCGGTTCAGCGCAGGACGTCGATACGCGGAAGGATCGCTTGTTCGCCTTAGGAAGATGAGAACGGCAACTCAGACAGATTCGTGCGACGCGGCTCGCCATCGCGAAGCGTCTGGTTCTAACCCGGGCCAGGTCAATAAGGAACTCGTCCGTAAACTCCGAGAAGCGCGGCTCAAGCATCACCGCAATCGCGGCGATTGCCGTCTCGTACGGAAAGACCAGCGCGGTTGCGTTCTGCTGAAGCAGGCACGTAACAAAGGAGCGGATGTCGTCATCCGTCACGTGCCCGGCATCATAGTCTCTGCGCAACCGCTCAACCTCTGCCGTCCTCAGCAGAAGAAGCCTCAACACATTCGGCGCTGACGCCACAATCCCGGCCTCAAAGTCAGGCGAGATCAAGGTTTCAAGTGATTCGGTACTCATAGTTCCGGCCTGTCCGTCCAATACTCAAGCTGAACGTCGGCGTCCACCCAGCAGTGATGCTCGATATGATGCTCGTCCTCTCCGCAGAACCTATCCCACTTACTCAACACGTAGCAAGCCCCTGTTCGGGAGTGCGCGCCGACGGAATCCGACGGCATCACCAGCGGTTGCCACCTTGTTACCATCGCCACATGGTAGATATCGTCTCTCTCGCAATCTCGATACAACACGATGTCGCCGGTGTGCAGGTCGGTCTGTGTTGAAAGACGTCTATATCCGTCCTCCTTGAGGATGAGCCGAATCACCTCGTTATCGAGAATGCTCGTTCGCCTGGATGCGAAAACCATCCCAAAGCAATTATAGACGCCAGTCGCAGGTTTCCGGTTGATCCACCTGCTTCCAAACTTCTTTCTTATCCGCTCGTAGAACTGACGCGCTTTCTCGTCCGGTTCGGGTCCAATGCTATTGGGAATCGGTGTTCCGAGGTGCGTATCAAGCCTGATGCACCTCTCGACATCTCCAAGTAGGATCTCTTCCTCGAACATCACCCACCGCGTTGATCGGGTTCACTGGGTTTCATGGTCGCCAACCCGACGCCTTCAGCAGAGTTTAGCATCTTGCAGGCCTACGCGATACCTTCGCGATCTTGTTCTTCCCTCAGATTCTAGCCCGCCGGGGCAGGAACCGCCCGGCGGTCGAGTTTCTCGGGCGTTGGCCGCACGACAGACATCTTGTAGAACCGTTCCTCCGATCAGACCTTGCGAGTCGGCGCACCGGCCAATGGGAATCACAGCCCGTAGACGGCTGAGAACTTGCCGGTGACGTAATCCATGAAGGGCTTGATCGATAGCGGCTTGCCCGTCACCTTCTCGACCAATTCCGCCGCCCGGTACCGCTGGCCGTGCTGATGAATGTTCGTTCGCAGCCAGCTCAAGAGCGGCTTGTGGTCGTTCGCCCGAATGCGGTCCGCCAGGTCCGGGATGTCCGTAGCAGCCTGCTCGAAGAACTGGGCTGCATAGAGATTGCCGAGTGCATAGGTGGGGAAGTAGCCAAAGATTCCCATGGACCAGTGGATGTCCTGCAGGCATCCTTGACGGTCGTCCGGGGGCGTGATGCCGAGCAGGCGTTGGCACGACTCGTTCCACGCAGCCGGGATGTCCTCGACCCCCAGGCTGCCGGTGAAGATCCCGCGTTCGATCTCGAACCGGAGGATGATGTGAAGGTTGTAGGTCAGCTCATCCGCCTCGACGCGGATGAACGAAGGCGCCACGGTGTTGATCGCCCGATAGAAAGCGTCGCGCGAGACGTCACGGAGTGGCTCGGGGAACATCGCCTGGAGATCCCCATAATGGTACTCCCAGAACGCATCGCTTCTTCCAACCAGGTTTTCCCAAAGCCGCGATTGCGATTCGTGGATTCCCAGTGAGACAGCCTCACCCATCGGCGTGAAGCGATGTTCCTCCGGCAGCCCTTGTTCATAGAGCCCGTGCCCGGCCTCGTGCATCGTGCCGAACATCGCGGCGGGAAGGAAATCCTCCTGATAGCGTGTGGTGATGCGCACGTCGCCGCTTCCGCCGATCGTCGTGCAGAATGGGTGAACCGTCACATCGCATCGGCCCGACGTGAAATCGAAACCAACGGACTCCGCCATCTTGCGTGACAGAATCTCCTGCTGTGCTCTGGGATACCGGCGCGTGAGGATCGTCGGGTCGGGCTTTTGGCGAGCATCTTGAAGTCTGGAAAGCAGTCCGACTGTCTCATCGCGAACGTGGGAGAAGAGGGTCTCGATGTCGGCGGATTTCGCACCGGGCTCGAATTCATCCATCAGCGCATCGTAGGCTTCGGCTTCGTAGCCGACGTACTCGGCGAGACGTTTCTTGAGGTCAACCATCTTGGCAAGAGGCGACGCGAACTCGGCGAAGTTCGACTGCTCGCGAGCCTTGATCCACGCAGCCTTTGCAACGGCGGAGGTATGGGCGATCTCCTTGACAAGCTCCGTGGGAACCTTGGCTGCACGCTCGAACGTCCGCCGCGTCTCGCGCAGGTTCGTGGCAGCGACGAAGTCTCCATCCGCCG